>DASTCG010000046.1:0-10284 GCA_035711385.1 Gaiellaceae bacterium | reverse complement strand
TCGGAGGCTGCGCCGGGCCGAACAACGGCTGGTCGTCGCCCTTCGAGCTGAAGTGGTTCACGATCGCGAAGACCGTCCGGTCACGGACGTTGAACTCGGCGACGAGCGACTTCCGCGTATCGTCGAATGCGGCGCTCTGCGTGCCGATGCGGCCAGGGCTCGACGACAGCTCGGGCTTGTGCTTCTTGCCGACGACGGTCGTCTCGGTCGTCGGCGAGCCACCCGGCCGGTCGACGAAGCTCACGCCGCGATCGGTTCGGAAGAGGAACCCGACACGGATGTTTCCGCCGGGTGCCCCGCCCTCGGCGTCGTCGACCGGGTTGATCTGCCGGTAGTCGTACGTCGGGCCGCCCGCCGCCGTGATGGCGGCGATCAGCCGCGTCCACGCGACATCCGCGTCAACGACAGTGCTGTCTGTCGGCAGCCCCGGTCCCGGGGGATCGATTGCGTCGTCGTTGTCCTGCACCTCTTCGATCCCCAGAACGTCCGGCGCGCGCAGGTGGTCGACGATCAGGCTCGCGAGATGGTCGTACTTCGACTGCGGATCCGTTCCCGCGAGGTTCTCGACGTTGAACGTGCCGAAGACGACCTCCTCGGCGCTCGGCGCATCGGTCGTCTCACGGACATTCCCGCCCGAGTCGAACCCCGGCGTCGTCGTCGCCTGGATCTTGTAGTTCGAGAAGCTGTAGTCCAGCGGCCCGACGACCGCCGAGGTCAGCTGGTCGCCCACGTTCATGTCCGGCATCGCCTTCGCCGGGCGGGGCGTGGGGGCGAGGTCGCGGAGGATCTCGTCGTCGACGGTGATCCGCTCGGGGTTCGGGTCGAGGTAGCCGCCGAGGAGGATCCCGCCGCGCGGCGTCCGCAGGCCCGTCGCCCAGCTGCCGCGGTCGGGCAGGAGGGTGATCTCGCCGAAGCTCCGGGTGGCCCCGACGACCGAGGCGTCGTTCACCTGGAGGATCATGCCCTCGAGACTCTCGTAGAAGTCGATCGCGTCGTACGACGGGTCGAAGACGCCGCCGGTCTCGACGTTGCCCGCTCCGTCGTCGTCGATGTTCTCTGTCGGCGGCATCCGGCCGCCCAGGCCGAGGATCGTTGGCGCCGGAACCACGTTCCCGGACGAGACGACCGTCGCGTTGGCGTTCGAACTGTTCACCTGTGTGATCGTGAGGTTGTCGGGGTCGTTGCCGGCGCGGAACTCACCGACCGTCCCGACGACTCGGACGTCGTCGCCGATTTGCGCGGCGGGCGCCTGGTTCAGGAAGACGAAGACGGCATCCGACGTGGCAAGGTCGGCATCCGGCGTCGGGTCCTGAATCCAGTAGCCGCGGCCGCCCGCGGTCCGCCGCGCCGTGACGATGCCCTCGACCGAGACCACGCGTTCGCTGAGCGGGGAGATGTGAGCCGCCCCCTGCACCTGGCCGATCTCCGTCTCGAGAGGCGTGGTCGTGAAGGCGAACGAGTGGTTCGCCGCCATCGCGTCGGGCGGATCGTCCGAGTCGTTGTCGGTCACCTTCAACGCCTCGACCGTGACCGTGCACCTCTCACCCAGGGCGAAGTCCGTGTCGGGATCGAGCGTGTAGCTCTGCGGCCCGCCGCTCTGCGTGGCGGTGTGCAGGCCGCTCGCCGGACAAGAGATCGTGTACCAACCCGAGACGACAGTCACGGGTTCCGAGAAGTTCACCGTGACATTCGCGTTCGTCGCCACCCCGGTGGCGCCGTTTGCCGGGCTGGACGAGGAGACGGACGGAGCCGCGTCGCCGCCGGTCGTCACCGTGTGGAAGCCGAGCCCGTCGTACGTATTCGTCGCGAACCCATTCCATTCCACGGCCGGATCGAATGCATCCCCGCCGTTCGGATCGCCGGCCTCGATTGTCGGCTTCCGGCGCAGCGTGTTGTCGGCCGTGCTCGTGTCGCCCGTGCCCCACTCGGTCCCGGGGTCGAACCCGATCTGGCCGATCACGTCGATCGTGGCCGAACCTTTCCGCAGGGCGACCGCGTCGTCCCCGTTGTAGATCCCCGCGGAGGTCAGCTGATCGGCCTGGGTCAGGATCGCCGGATCGGCAAGGGTGGCGGCGAGCACGAAGACGTCGCCTGGCGCGATCGTCCCGTTGAGGTTGATCGTCAGCCCGGCGGTCGAGCTCCCGTTGAAGTACATCGAGATGCCGTACAGGCCCGTGGTCAGATTCACCGGCGCGCCCGTCCCGTTGAAGATCTCGATCGCCTTGTTGTTGCTCGTGCCTTCGACGTACTCGGAGATGAAGAGGTCAGAGCTGACGGCACGTGCCCGGTCGACCCGCGCTCCCGCGAGGGCGGCGAACGCGAGCAAAGCGAGCAGGCCCAGCGTGACGAGACGTGCGCGGCGAAACATCAGTAGTGAACCTCCCCTGCGGATTTGACCCTGACGGACGTGTCAACCCTAAACGGGTGTCTGGAGAAATCCAAAGCTCGACCAACGCCCGGATACAGTGTTTGCCCGTGAAGCGCTACCACGTGACGACGTTCGGCTGCCAGATGAACGCCCACGATTCCGAGCGGATCAAGGGCATGCTGGAGGATCTCGGCCTGGGCGAGAGCACAGACCAGCGCGAGGCCGACGTCCTCGTCTTCAACACCTGCACGATCCGCGAGAAGCCGGATCAGCGCTTCGCCGCTCACCTCGCGCAGGCCCGGGCGCTCAAGGAACGCGATCCGGACACGGTGATCGCCGTGGGCGGCTGCTACGCAGAGGCGCAGCGGGAGCTGTTGTTCGAGCGCTACCCGTTCGTCGACGTCGCCTTCGGGCCGGGCTCGATTCCCCACCTGGGCCAGTGGCTCGGCGCTGGCGGGGAAGGCGTCCCACGCGGCCGTTTCGGGCTCGGGGAACGCTCCTTCGCGAGCCTCCTCCCGATGCACCGCGAGCGCCGCTTCCAGAGCTGGGTGCAGGTGTCGATGGGCTGCAACTCGAAATGCGCCTACTGCATCGTGCCGTCGGTGCGCGGACGGGAGCAGAGCCGTCGCCCCGGCGAGGTCGTCGCCGAGGTCGAGAGCCTGGCGCGCGCCGGGGTGCGCGAGATCACGTTGCTCGGTCAGAACGTGAACTCCTACGGGCGCGATCTCCTGCCCGGGATCCGGACCGACTTCGGCGAGCTGCTGCGCGCGTGCGACGCGGTCGAGGGGATCCAGCGCATCCGATTCACGAGCCCGCATCCGAAGGACTTCCGCGCCCCCGTGATCGCGGCGATGGCCGAATGCGACTCGGTGTGCGAGCACGCGCACCTGCCGCTCCAGTCGGGGTCGACGCGGATCCTCAAGGCAATGCGGCGCACGTACGGCCGGGAGCGGTTCCTCCGCCTCGTCGACGAGCTGCGCGGAGCGATTCCCGACCTCGCGCTCTCCACCGACCTGATCGTGGGCTTCCCGGGCGAGACCGAGGACGACTTCGCAGAGACGGTCTCCGCCGTGGAGGAAGTCGGCTTCGACAGCGCCTTCACGTTCGTCTTCTCGCCGCGGCGCGGCACGGAGGCGGCGGTGATGGACGGTCAGGTGCTCGAGGAGGTCAAGCGCGACCGAATCGAGCGACTGATCGAGGTCGTCCAGCGCGTCGCGCACGATCGCAACCAGGCACGCGTCGGCCGCACCGAGGAGGTGCTCGTCGAGGGGCCGAGCCGCACGGATCCCGCGCTCTTGCGGGGCCGCACAAGGCGGAACACGACTGTCAACTTCGAAGGCACGGCCGCGCCGGGCGAGCTCGTCCACGTAGAGATCGAGGGCGCAACGTCGACGACGCTCCGGGGTACCCAGCTCGCAGCAGTTGCCGCGTAGCAGGAATCTCGACTGGGACGGGCTGCTCAACGCCCGCGACCTCGGCGGGCACCCCACCGAAGACGGCGGCGAGACGCGCTGGAGGGCGGTCATACGGGCGGACAGCGTCCGGCAGCTCACGGAGGCGGGCTGGCAGTCCGTCGTCGACTACGGCGTGCGCACGGTCGTCGACCTCCGGTCGAACGAGGAGCTGGCGGAGGACCCACCCGCGGAGCTCCCGCTCGAGCCCGTCCACGTTTCCTTCTTCGACGAGCGGCCGGAGGTGTTCGAGGAGGTGGAAGCCGCGAGCGTCGCCGCCGCCGACCACGCAGAGGCGACGCGCGACGTCTACCTCATCTTCCTCGAGCACTTCCGCGCCAATGTCGCCGCAGCGATCCGTGCGGTCGCCAACGCGCCCGAGGGCGGCGTCGTCGTCCACTGTCACGGCGGCAAGGACCGCACCGGACTGGTGAGCGCCTTCCTCCTGCGGGTGGCGGGCGTGCCGATCGAGGAGATCGCGACCGACTACGCACTGAGCGAGGAGCGGCTCCGGACGCGGCACGAGGAGTGGTTCGCGCAGGCGGCGGACGAGCAGGAGCTCGAGCGCCTCCACCGGATCTCGAAGACGCCCGCCTCGTCGATGCGGGAGGTTCTCGAGGAGCTCGAGCGGCGCTACGGGAGCATCGGCGGCTACCTGAAGGCGGGCGGGGCGACGGACGAGGACCTGGAGCGCGCCCGGGCCCGGCTCCGTGACTGACCTCTCCGTCCTCGCGATCTTCGGCCCGACCGCGTCGGGCAAGTCGGACGTCGCCGAGGCGATCGCCGACCGGGTACCCGCGACACTCGTCTCGGCGGACGCGATGCAGGTCTACCGCGGCCTCTCGGTGCTCACGAACCAGTCCGGGCGGGAGACGGAGCTCGTCGGGATCTGGAACCTCGACCACGAGGCCTCCGTCGCCGAGTACGCAGGGCTCGCGCACGCCGCGGTCGACCGCGGGCTCGCCCGGGGGCTGTTACCCGTCGTCGTCGGCGGAACGGGCCTCTACCTCCGGGCGGCGCTCGTGGAGCTCGAGCTGCCGCCGCAACCGGCGCCCGGCGTCCGCGAGCAGTGGGAGGGGGAGTACGACCGGCTGGGCCCGGACGCGGCCCATGAGCTGCTCGCCGAGCGGGACCCCGCGGCGGCGGCGCTCGTGCACCCGAACGACCGGCGGCGGGTGGTGAGGGCGCTCGAGCTCGCCGAGACGGGTGCGTCGCTCGCTCCGCGGGAGGGACGTCTCTGGAGCGAGGAAACCCGCCATCCGACAATGATCGTCGGCCTCGAGCTCCCGCCGGAAGTCCTGGACGCGCGGATCGAAGCGCGCACCCGGCGGATGTTCGAGGACGGCGTGGAGGAGGAGGTGCTCCGCGCCCTCGGGGGCCCGATCTCGTCCACCGCAAGGACGATTCACGGCCTGCGCGACATCGCGGAGCTCCCGCGGGCGGAGGCGCTCGAGGCGCTGATCCGGCGGACGAGGCGCTACGCGGCCTACCAGCGCAAGTGGATGCGACGGATAGCGGGCCTTGTTAGCGTGCCCGCCGACCGCCCGGCGGGCGAGGTGGCCGATGAGATTCTCGAAATGGCACGGGCTGGGCAACGACTACCTGCTGGTCCAGCGGGCTGACGTCGGCTCGCCGCTGACCGAGGAGCAGGTGCGGCGGCTTTGCGATTACCACTTCGGCGTCGGCTCGGATGGCGTCCTCGAGGTCGTCTCAGCAAATCACGAACGCGCCGAGGTCGTGATCTGGAACCCCGACGGGTCGACGGCGGAGCTCTCGGGAAACGGGACGCGGATCGCCGCGCGCTGGCTGGCGCGGGGGAGCGGGGCGGAGACGGTGCGGATCCGCGTCGGTCCTCGCGAGGTAGTGGCCCGCATGCGTGGCGGCCTCGACGTCGAGATGGACATGGGCGCGGTCGAAGTGGGGGAGCCAGAGGCGCTCGAGGTCGGAGGAGAGACCGTCGAGCTCACGCCCGCTTCGGTCGGGAATCCACATGCCGTCGTGCGGCGCGAGCCCGACCGGGAGGCGCTCCTCCGCCTGGGGCCGCTGATCGAGAACCATGAGCGATTCCCGGCACGGACGAACGTCCAGCTCGTTCGCGTCGACGGCCCGAGCGAGATCAGCGTCGGCGTCTGGGAGCGGGGCGCGGGGGAGACGCTCTCGTCGGGCACGAGCGCCGTCGCGACGGCGGCCGTCGCCGTCGCACGCGGATGGTGCACGAGTCCCGTCACCGTCCATCTCGCGGGCGGTGACCTCGTCGTCGAGCTCGACGGCTCGCTTGGGGCGCGGCTGACCGGGCCCGCCCAGGAGATCTTCAGCGGCGAGTCGAGCGAGGAGCTCGAGCTGTGAGGTTCGCGAAGCGGCTCGACGCCGTTCCGCCGTACCTCTTCGCCGAGCTGGAGCGGCTGATGGAACGCAAGCGGCGGGAGGGCATCGACGTGATCAGCCTGGCGATCGGCGATCCCGACCTGCCGACGCCGCCGGCAATCGTCGAGGCGGCGGCAGAGGCGCTGCGGAACCCGTCGACGCACCGGTATCCGACGAACCACGGCACCGACGAGCTGCGCGACGCGGCGGCGGCGTACTATCGCGACCGCTTCGCCGTCGACCTCGACCCGGAGAGCGAGGTGGTGCCGGCGCTCGGGGGCAAGGAAGCCGTCGGGCACATCGCGATGGCCTGCCTCGACCCGGGGGAGGTCGCGCTCAGCCCTGAGCCCGGCTACCCGCCGTACACCTCCGGCCCGCTGTTCTCCGGCGCTGAGGTGCACTACCTCCCGCTTCGGCCCGAGAACGACTTCTTCCCGGACCTGGACGTGATTCCTGACGACGTCGTGGCCCGGGCGAACCTCCTCTACCTCAACTACCCGAACAACCCGACGGGCGCGGTCGTGCGGGACGGCGGCTTCGAGCGGGCGGTGGAGTTCGCGCGCCGCAACGACCTCGTCCTCGTCCACGACAACGCCTACACGGAGATCTGCTTCGACGGGTACGAGGGGCCGAGCTTTCTCGAGACGCCCGGGGCGAAAGAGGTCGGCGTCGAGATCTTCTCGCTCTCGAAGGGCTGGAACATGACGGGCTGGCGCTGCGCCCTCGTCGCCGGCAACGCCGAGGTCGTCGAGCGCTTCCGGCAGCTGAAGGCGAATCTCGACTCGGGGATGTTCGAGGCGCTTCAGCGCGGAGCGGCGGTCGCCCTCACCGACGAGCGAGAGTTCCCGCGCGAGATGTCGGAGGTGTACCGGCGACGGCGAGACCTCGTCGTCGAGGCGCTGGCCACGATCGGCGTCTCGGTCGAGCCGCCGAGGGCGACCCCGTACCTGTGGGTGCCGGTGCCCGAGGGGCACGATTCGGCGTCCTTCACGTCGCTCGTGCTCGAAGAAGCCGACGTCGTGGTCTCTCCCGGCCCCGGCTACGGCGCGAGCGGCGAGGGGTTCGTCCGCCTCTCGCTGACCGTCCCCGACGAGCGGCTCGAGGAGGCGGTCCGGCGGATCGAGAGCTCGTTGCAGAAGGTCATAATCCAGGCGTGACGACGAGCGAGCCCGATGCCCGTTCCGGCCTGGAGCCGGAGCGGGGCTTCATCCTGTCCGTGCTCGCTCCGGGCGCGGACGAGGACCGCGAGCTGGGGGAGATCGCCGAGCTCGCGCGGACAGCCGGCGTCGAGCCGGTCGCGAGCTTGGTCCAGCACCGCCCCCGGCCAGATCCCCGCACGTTCGTCGGGAAAGGCAAGCTCGAGGAGCTCAAGGAGGCCTACAGGGCGGCAGATGCGGAGTCGCTGCTCGTCGACCACGAGCTGAGCCCTTCGCAGCAGCGGCGGCTCGAGGACGAGCTGAAGGCCCGCGTCGTCGATCGGACACAGCTGATCCTCGACATCTTCGCCCAGCACGCGCACAGCGCCGAGGGAAAGCTCCAGGTCGAGCTCGCCCAGCTCGAGTACAACCTTCCGCGGATGCGCGGCATGTGGCAGCACCTCGAGCGCCTGGGCGCCGGCCGGATGGACGGCGGCGTCGGCACCCGAGGGCCGGGCGAGACCCAGCTCGAGACCGACCGCCGCCTGGCCCGGCGGCGCGTCGCGATCCTCCGCCGCCGGCTCCGGGAGCTGGGGAAGCAGCGGCAGACGCGGCGCGGGGAGCGCCTGCGCTCGCACACGCCGATCGTCGCGCTCGCCGGGTACACGAACGCGGGCAAGTCGACACTCCTGAACGCGCTGACGGGCGCGGGCGTCTCCGTGAACGACCGCCTGTTCGAGACTCTCGACCCGACGACTCGCGCGTTCGAGGAGGACGGCCGCCGCTACCTCGTCACCGACACGGTCGGCTTCATCCGGCGGCTGCCGCACGAGCTCGTGGAAGGCTTCGCTGCGACGCTCGAGGAGACGCTCGAGGCCGACCTCGTCCTGCATGTCGTCGACGGGTCGATGCCTGAAGACGAGCTCGACGAGACGACCCGCGCGGTGACCGAGGTGCTGGCGGAGATCGGGGCGGACGAGCTTCCGGTCGAGCTCGTCGTGAACAAGATCGACGCGGTCGACCCGCTCGGACGGCGCCGGCTCGCGAACCGCCTTCCCGGGGCGCTGCAGATCTCGGCCGAGACGGGCGAGGGACTGGACGAACTGCGCGCACGCATCGCCGAGCGGTTCGCCGAACGATTCGAGCTCGTCCGCATGCTCGTGCCGTACGAGGACGGCGCGAAGCTCGCGGAGCTCTACGCGCTCGGCCCCCCGATCGATGAGCGGATCGACGGCCCGGACGGCGTCTTCATCCGCGCACGGCTTCCGCGGCGGGAGATTCAGCGCTTCGCGCCCTACCTCGTGGCTCTCGGCGACGAGACGCCGTCGGGACAGCCCGTTCCGGGCGTGGAGCCCACCAGGGCCACGCGGTGATCGAGATCCCGGTTCGCCGGCTCCGGGACGACGCGGTGATCCCGTCGCAGGCGTACACGGGCGACGCCGGCCTCGACCTGGCCGCGTGCGACAGGCACGAGCTCGGCCCCGGCGAGCGGGCGGTCGTGCCGACCGGGCTCGCGGTCGCGATCCCCGAAGGTCACGGCGGCTTCGTCCTGCCCCGCTCGGGCCTCGCGGCCCGGAACGGGATCTCCCTCGTGAACGCGCCGGGGCTGATCGACCCGGGCTACCGCGGCGAGGTGCAGGTGGTGCTCCTGAACACCGACGCGGACACGCCGTTCGTCGTCGAGCCGGGCATGCGGATCGCGCAGCTCGTCGTCCTTCCGGTGCCGCCGGTCGCCATCGTCGAGCTCGCGGAGCTGCCGGAGAGCGAGCGAGGCGTCCGCGGCTTCGGCTCGTCGAGAGTGTGAGGGCGGGGAGTGGGCGCCGAGCCGCGAATCCGGGTGTCGGCGATCCTGCGGCGCAACGACCGGCTGCTCCTGTGCCGGCACGAGAAGCGCGATAAGGAGTACTGGCTCCTGCCGGGCGGCGGCGTGAACTCCGGTGAGAGCCTCGTCGATGCGCTCCACCGCGAGCTCGAGGAGGAGGTCGGGCTCGGCGAGGACGTCCCGGTCGAGGGGCCGGTCGCGATCGTGGACTCGATCTCCCCGCAGAAGACGCTCGCGCCGAAGCACGTCGTCCACATCATCTTCGCCGGCGACCTCGGCGACCGGTCGCTGGAGGCGGTCACCTCGCAGGACGCGGCCGTGCGAGGCCATCGGCTCTTCGCCGTCTCGGAGCTCGACGAGATCGTGCTCCATCCGCCGATCCAGCGCTTCCTGGCCCGCTGGCGCCCGGCAGACCCGGTCGTGTACCTCGGGCCCCTCTGGGTTCCGTAGCCTCGGCACGGTTCCGGCACGGTTCCGTCGCCCACGCGCGCGCCGTTCGAGACTAGGATCGCCGGTGGGGAGGAGGTCGGGCGCCTACGCCCTGCCGCCACGGGACCTGGCCCGCGCGGCCGCGATCGAATGAGCCTCGGCTTCGAGCTCGTCGGGCAGCGGGCCGAACACAGGCCGCTCTCCCGTCCTGTGGGCGAGCGCCTCGGCCAGCAGCCAGTCCGCGAGCCACGGGTTCCGGGGCAGGAGCGGCCCGTGCAGGTACGTGCCCACGATCCGCCCCTCCCTGCAGCCTTCGAGGCCGCTCTCGCCGTCGTTCCCGAACCCCGCCACCACGCGCCCCAGCGCCTCGGCTCCGGCGTCGAGGATCGTCCGCCCGGCGTGGTTCTCGAATCCGGCGAGCGTCCGCTGCTCGCCCGGGTCGAGCTCGCACTCGAGCAGCACGTCGCCGATCATCCGGCGCTCTCCGGCAATCGTGTGGATTGGCAGGACGCCGGCCCCGGGAAGCTGGGCTCCGGTTCGCTCCCGGTAGAACCGTCCGAGCAGCTGGTAGCCGCCGCAGACCGCGAGCATCGCCACACCTGCGGCGGCCGCCTCGCGCAGCCCTTCCCCCTTTGCGGCGATGTCCGGCGCGACGAGCGCCTGCTCGCGATCCTGCCCCCCGCCGACGTACAGGAGGTCGTGAGCGCCCGCCTC
>DASTCG010000045.1:0-23853 GCA_035711385.1 Gaiellaceae bacterium | reverse complement strand
GCAACGCTGCTACCTCGTCTATGCCGTCGCGCCGGCCGGCGTCACCGCGCGGCAGGCGAACGAGCTCCTGAACCGGTACATCGATGGCGCTGACCGCGGAAGCCTACGGCGGCCGGACGCTCGACGAGCGCCGGGACGAGGAGGGCGAAGACGAGCGCTTCTGGTGGCTGCGCCGTGATTGAGCTCGCGGTCGTCGACGGCGACATCACCGCGCTCGACGTGGACGCGATCGCGAACGCCGCCAACAACGCGCTTTGGATGGGTTCGGGCGTCGCGGGCGCGATCAAGCGGGCCGGGGGAGAGGAGATCGAGCGCGAGGCGGTCGCAAAGGGCCCGATCGACGTAGGAGAGGCGGTCGCCACCGGCGCGGGCCGGCTGCAGGCTCGCTGGGTGATCCACGGCGCCGTCATGGGGCAGGACCTCCGGACGAGCGCCGACCTCGTCCGCCGCACGACCGAGAGCTGCCTTCGCGTCGCCGACGATCTGGGCGCCCAGTCGCTCGCGCTCCCGGCGTTCGGCACGGGCGTCGGCGGCTTCCCGCTGGCCGAGTGCGCGAGCATCATGGTCGAGGCGGTGCGTGCACACGAGCCCGTGCGCGTGCGACGCGTCGTCTTTGCGGTCTTCGGACCGGAGGCGAAGCGTGCGTTCGACGCGGCGGTCGCCGAAGCGCCCGGCACCTCGTCGGCGAAGTAACAGAGTGTTACAAGGCCCGGCTCGCCGCTCGGGGAGCGGGCTGGGAGTGCAAGGAACACAGTGGTACTTGCACTGCTCGGCGCGCGGGTAGGCTCGCGCGCAGTGGAGCTCGACGACCGCGTCCGGCTGGTGCTCTACGAGCGGTTCGTGGAGACGGGCGTCCCGCCGAGCGCCGCGGAGGTCGCCGCCGAGGTCGGCCTCGGGGCCGAAGAAGCGGAAGCCGCCTACCGCCGGCTCGCCGACGCGCACGTGATCGTCCTGATGCCGGGGACGACCGAGCTCTGGATGGCCGCGCCGCTCTCCGGCGTGCCGACCGCGTTCCGAGTCGAGACTCCGACGGGCTCGTTCTGGGGCAACTGCATCTGGGACGCGCTGGGCACGATCGCGATGCTCGGGGGCCGCGGAACCGTCGAGACCGGCTGTCCCGACTGCGACGAGCCGCTGACGATCCGTGTCGAGGCGGGTGAGCTCGCCGAAGGCGACGGCCTCGCCCACTTCGCAGTGCCGGTCGCGCGGTGGTGGGACAACATCGGCTTCACTTGAGCGACGATGCTGGCGTTCCGGTCGGAAGCGCACGTGAACCGCTGGTGCGAGCGGACGGGCCTCCCGAAGGGCGCGTCCTTTTCGCTCGAGACGGCATGGCGCCTCGCTGACGCCTGGTACCGCGACCGCTTGAGCCCGAGCTGGCGCCGCCGGACGCCCGAAGAGGCACGGGCGGTGTTCGACGGGCTCGGTCTCACGGGCGACTTCTGGCGGTTGACGTAGGATCAGGGCGTGCTGGGCGAGGTCCTGACCGCCAGCGTGACGCCGTTCACGGGCGACGGCGCCGTCAACCTCACGAAGTTCCGCGAGCTCGCCGCGTTCCTCGTGGAGAACGGCTCCGACGGGCTCGTCGTCACGGGGACGACCGGCGAGTCGCCGACGCTGACCGACGCCGAGCGCTTCTCCCTCTACGAGGCGGCGCTCGAGTCCGTCGGGGACCGGGCGACGGTGATCGCGGGCACCGGCACCTACGACACGCGCCACTCCGTCCACCTGACGGAGAAGGCGCACGAGCTGGGCGTCGACGGCTTCCTCGTCGTCACGCCCTATTACAACAAGCCGCCGCCGCGGGGGATCGTCGAGCACGTGAAGGCGATCGCGTCCGTCACCGACAGGCCGATCGTCTACTACAACATCCCGGCCCGGGTCGTGAACCTCGTCTCGGTCGAGACGCTCGCCGAGCTGGCGCGGATTCCGAACGTCGTCGCCGTCAAGCAGGCCTGGGACGACCTCGACGACGCCCGGCGGATCGTCGACGAGACCGGGCTCGCGCTCTACGCGGGGGACGACAACCTGATCCTGCCCTTCCTGGAGCTGGGCGGGACCGGGGGCGTGTGCGTCCATACGCACATCGTCGGGCCGCTGGTGAAGGCGCAGGTGACCGCCTACCGCGCGGGCGACGTCGACCGTGCCCGGGAGATCGACGAGGAGCTGGCGCCGGCGTACGAGATCCTGCGGGTCACGGTCGGCCCGATCGGGATCAAGGCTGCGCTGAACCTCCTCGGACACGACGTCGGCGGCCTCCGCCTTCCGCTCGTCGAGGCGACGGACGAGGAGAAGGAGACGATCAGGGGCTGCCTCGAGCGCCTCGGCGCGCTCGTCTCCGCCTAGGGCACCGCCACGAGGCGGCGCCGGCCGCGCGCGTCCCGCTGGGCCGTGGCCAGGGCAAGACCGAGGCGGTCGAGCGTCGCCTTTGCGGCGGCGACGAGGTGCGCCGGCGGTTGCCCCGGGCCGCCGAGGACGAGGAAGCCGACCAGCGAGTCGTTCTCGCGTCTGAGCGGAAGCGCGAGCGAGGAGCCTTCGCGGGGAAGCTGGGCTCCATCGTCGGCGATCGGGCCGGAGCCGGACTCGGCCTCGCGGAGGAGCCAGCTCGTCAGCTCGGTGTCGGAGACGCCGCTCTCGCCGCGCTGCACCTCGACGGTGCCGCCCGTGCCGTCCTCCTCCCAGGCCACGAGCAGGGAGTAGTCGAGGGGCCACCCGGACTCGAACGCGTCGGAGACGCGGCCGAAGATCGCGAACCGGTCGTCGGCGTCGAGCGCGTGATCGAGCTTCTTCGCGAGCCTGTGCGCCTTGACGTGGCTCGCCAGCCAGCGCAGTGCGCCTGCCGCGGCCACGACTCCGCCGGCCACGGCCAGCTCGACGAGATCCACTCCGATCCCGACCAGCGCGATCGCCCCACCTGCGGCGACGAGCAGCTGTGGTCGCCGGAGGACGTCGGCCAGGCTCCAGCGGGCGCCGGAGGAGACGGACGAGTCATGCATCGCCGCGAGCTCGTCGTGCGTCAGGGCGTCCTGGGGCGACTGCCCGCGTTGGACGGCGACGAACGCCTTCGCGAGCGTCGGGTGAAACTGCGTGCCCGCGTTCTCCTCGATCTCGGCGAGCGCCTCCTCGCGCGTCAGCCGCCTGCGGAACGGGCGGTACGAGGTCATCGCGTCGAAGCTGTCGGCGAGGATGAGGAAGTGCGCGGCGAGCGGGATGTCGCCGCCGCGCGCGCCGTAGTAGCCGGAGCCGTCGAGCCGCTCGCGGTGATACTCGACCGCCTTCGCCTGCTGGGCCGCGAATCGGAAGCGCTGGAGGAGTCGGGCGGAGAGACGGGGGGCACGCCGTACGGCGGCCCACTCCGCATCGTTGAGACGGGTGGGCTTCTCGAGCACGGCGGCGTCCACCGCCACCTTCCCCAGATCATGGAGCCTCCCCGCCCACCAGAGCCTCCGGACGTCGCTTCGCGGCAGGCCGAGCGCCTCGGCAAGCTCGCGCACGCACTCGGCGACGCGGAGCGAGTGGTTGCGGGTCGTGCGATCACGCTCGTCGACGATGTTCGCGAACGTCTCGAGCGCGGCAGCCACCTCGCGCCGGAGACCGATCAGACGCCAGTGCAGCCGCTCCAGGACGAGCAGGACGGGGACGAGCAGCGCGGCGAGCCAGAGATTCGACTCCGCGGCGATCGCGAGCACGGCGCCGAGAGAGATCTCCGCCGAGGAGGCGAGGAGGTCCGTGTCGATCGCGGTCGCCCGCCCGGCGAGGCGGTGGACGAGCGTCTTGACCGCGGAGAAGACGGTCCCGAGCACCACGAGGGCGAGAAGGTCGTCGGGGAGCGCGAGCGATCCCGTGTCGCCTCCCGCCAGCAGGAACGCGTAGCCCCCGGCGAGGCCTGCCGCGCCGAGCGAGAAGGCCCGGACGAGGCACTCGCGCCAGGTGTCGCCGGCGAGCCGCCTCGCGCAGAGACTTCCGATCCCGCCGACGCCCAGCGCGGGCACGGGGCCGAGGACGAGCGCCGTTGCCGCCACGATCGGCGCCGTGACGGAGAAGCGGTCCGGAGCGGCCTCGTCGGCGCCGAGCTGGTCGTCCCGGCGGTAGAGCACCTCGGCGGCGATGACCGCCGCGAGGGCAAGGGCGAGCGAGCCGGGCGACACCGCAGGAACCACGGACATATGCCACTGGATCGGCGTCCGATGCGCATCCCTTGAACGGGGGAGCGAAGGTGGAGACGGAGGTTAGAGTGCCCACCGTGGCTCCAGAGACGCTCCGGATCATCCCCCTCGGTGGGGTCGGCGAGGTGGGCAAGAACCTCACGGTCTACGAGCTCGGCGAGGAGATC
Source organism: Gaiellaceae bacterium (assembly GCA_035711385.1). Classification (GTDB taxonomy): domain Bacteria; phylum Actinomycetota; class Thermoleophilia; order Gaiellales; family Gaiellaceae; genus JACDAN01. Next base: position 19,520 of record DASTCG010000045.1, on the reverse strand, counting down.
GTCGTCGTCGACGCCGGCCTGGCCTTTCCGAGGGACGAGCACCTCGGCGTCGACCTGATCCTGCCCGACTTCGGCTACCTCGCCGACCGGAAGGACCGCGTCCGCGCCGTCCTGCTCACCCACTCCCACGAGGACCACGTCGGCGCGCTCCCGTACCTGCTCCGAGCCGTCCCGGTCCCGGAGGTCTGGGCCACACGCCTCACGCTCGGCCTCGCCCAGTCACGGCTCGACGAGCACGGCCTCCTGAACGCCGTCGACCTGAAGGAGGCACGCCCCGAGGCCGGCCCGGTTGACATCGGAAGCTTCCGCATCTCGTTCGTGCGGGTGGCGCACTCGGTACCCGACGCCGTGGCCATCGTCCTCGAGACGCCGGCCGGCCGGGTGGTCCACACCGGGGACTGGAAGCTCGACCACACGCCGGTCGACGGTCTCCGCACGGACGTCGGCCGCCTGGCGGAGCTGGGCTCGCAGGGCGTCGACCTGATGCTCGGCGACTCGACGAACGCCGAGCGGCCGGGCGTCACCGGATCGGAGCGCCTCGTCGGCGAGGCCTTCCAGCAGATCGTCCCGCGGCTCAAGGGCCGGGTGTTGATCGCCTGCTTCGCCTCGAACGTGCACCGGATGCAGCAGGCGATCGACGTGGCCGGCCAGGTGGGGCGAAAGGTGGCCGTCGTCGGCCGCTCGATGCGGAAGACCATGAACATCTCGCGGAACCTCGGCTACGTCGACGTCCCCGAGGAGTCGCTCATCCGCCCGAACGAGCTCGACGAGTTCCGCCCCGACGAGGTGCTCGTGCTCTGCACCGGCAGCCAGGGAGAGCCGATGTCCGCACTCACGAGAATCGCGTACGGAGACCACCCGGCGGTGACGGTCGAACGCGGTGACACGGTGATCCTGTCGGCCCGGCCCGTCCCCGGAAACGAGCTGCGCGTCCACGACACGATCAACCAGCTGGCGAAGCTCGGCGCCGAGGTGCTCCACCAGGAGAACGCGCCCGTGCACGTCTCCGGCCACGGCCACGCGGAAGAGCTGCGGACGATGCTCGGGCTCGTTCGGCCGAAGGCCGTGATGCCGGTGCACGGCGAGTTCCGGATGCTCGCAGCGCACGGACGGCTGGCGCAGGAGGGCGGCGTGCCTGCCGACTCCATCGTCCTCACAGAGAACGGGACGGTCGTCGAGCTGACCCGCAGCGGCCCGCGGATCGTCGACCACATCGGGTCGGGCGTCACCTTCGTCGACGGGCTCGGGGTCGGGGACGTCAAGGACGTCGCGCTGCGCGACCGGCGGGCGCTCTCCGAGGACGGGGTGCTGATCGTCGTCGCGACGATCGGCGGCTCGAACGGCGCCACTGCGGCCATGCCGGAGCTGATCGCGAGGGGCCTGACCGAGCCGGGCCCGCTGCTGGAGGAGACCCGCGAAGAGGCGAACCGCGTCCTCCAGGAGCTCCTGAGCCAGAACGTGCGGGAGATCAAGCTCCTCCAGGAGCACCTTCACGACGCGATCGGGCAGCTGATTTACGACAGAACGGGGAGGCGACCGATGATCCTTCCCGTCATAGTGGAAGTGTGAGCACTCTCCGGACCGATCCGAACCCGGCGTGGGCCGAGGCGCTCTTCGACCGCGCGGCCGAGGAGCGGACGGCGCGCCGGCTGATCGCGCAGCTCGCCGCCTGCGAGGTCGCGGCGCTCGCCTTCTGCCGGTTGCTGGAGCGCTGGGCGAGGGGAGAGGCCGAGCCGAGCACGCCGGGGAGGCGCCAGGCGGCGCTCCGGCGCGCAGCCGACCGGGCCGAGACCGCGCTGGCCGGGCTGGAGCGGCCGCTCGGCCGCTACCTGCTCGAGCTCGAGCCGGACGAGGCGGAGGGACGGTCGTGGTACGGAGAGCCGGGGCCAGCCGAGCTCATGGACTGGGGCCCGGTGCTCGGACGCGCAGGCGTCTGCGTCGCATCGCATCGCGTCGCGCAGGTCTACCTCGAGCTGGCCGTGCTCGTGCGCGCGCTCGAGGGGCTCACGACCGCCGTCCGAATGGACACGATGCCGGACCGCTCGTGCCTCTGGGCCGGGCTCTTCGACCTGCGCGAGAACCTGCTCGGCGGCACGCTCGAAGACCTGCGCGCGCTTGCGGCCTGAAGTCACGGTCGTCGGGTCGATCAACCTCGATCTCGTCGCGACCGCAGCGCGGCTGCCGAGGCCCGGTGAGACCGTCACCGATGCGGCGTTCGCGCGCTATCCCGGTGGCAAGGGGGCGAACCAGGCGGTTGCCGCTGCGCGGCTCGGAGCCAGGGTCCGGATGATCGGCGCGGTCGGCAGCGACGCGACCGCGGCCGAGGCGACCGTGGGCTTGCGGGAGGCTGGCGTCGAACTCGACCTCCAGTCCCCCGACTCGCCGACCGGCGTCGCGCTGATCACCGTCGACTCCGAAGGCGAGACGACGATCGTTGTCGCGCCGGGGGCGAACAGGGAGCTCGAGCCGCGGCCGGTGTCGGGCGCTGTGCTCTGCCAGCTCGAGATCCCCGACGAGCCCGTGCTCGCGGCAGCGCAAGGCGCCTCGTTCTTCTGCCTCAACGCGGCGCCGGCGCGCGAGGTGGACGTCGAACCTGACTTGCTCGTCGTGAATCGCTACGAGTACGAGACGATGTCGAGAGGCAGGCTCGTCGCGCTGACGCTCGGGGAGGAGGGGGCGGTGCTCCTACGCGACGGAGAGGAGGTTGCCCGGGCCGCGCCGCCTCCGGTGGAGGCCGTCGACGGCACCGCAGCGGGCGATGCGTTCACGGCGTGTCTCGTCGTCTCGCACCTGGAGGGCCGCCCGTGGGACGAGGCGCTGCGTCGCGCGTGCGCCGCCGGGGCGATCGCGGCCTCCCGTCCCGGCGCCCAGCCGTCACTCCCGGTGGCCGAGGAGGTTGACCGGATCCTTGGCTGAGCCGATCCTCCTCGACTGCGATCCCGGTCACGACGACGCGATCGCCATCCTGCTCGCGCTCGCGAGCCCGGAGGTCGAGCTGCTGGGGATCACGACCGTCCAGGGCAACCAGACCGTCGAGAAGACGACCGCGAACGCGATCCGCATCCTCGAGTTCGTTGGCCGGATCGACGTCCCCGTCGCGGCGGGCGCCGGACGGCCGTTCCTGCGCGACGCCCACGTGGCGCGCTACGTCCACGGGGAGTCGGGCCTCGACGGGCCCGCGCTCCCGCCTGCGCAGGGTTCGCCGATCGACGAGCACGCCGTCGACTTTCTCGGCGCCCGGGCCGACGGCGTCACGCTGGTTGCGGTCGGCCCGCTGACGAACGTGGCGCTGATGCTCGCCCGCTTCCCGGACGTGCGGCCGGCGAGGATCGTGCTCATGGGCGGCTCGATCGGCGTCGGCAACGTCACGCCGGCGGCGGAGTTCAACATCTGGGCCGACCCCGAGGCCGCCGCCCGCGTCTTCGGAAGCGGGCTCGACGTCACGATGATCGGCCTCGACGCCACGCATCAGGCGCTGATGACCCGGACGGACGCCGACCGGCTCCGGGAGACAGGGCGCGCGGGTGGGCTCGTCTCCGAGCTCTGGGAGTTCTACAACCGCTTCCACTCGCAGACGTACGACTTCGACGGCTCGCCGATCCACGACGCGCTCGCCCTCGCCTACGTCTTCCGCCCGGAGCTCGTCGAGACGGTGCGCCGCCATGTCGCCGTCGACTGCGGCTCCGACCTCTCGCGCGGCCGCACCCTCGTCGACCTTTGGCGCCGCACCGGGCAGGAGCCGAACGCCAGCGTCGGCGTGAACGCCGACGGACGCGCCTTCATCGAGCTCCTCGTCGAGCGTCTTCCCACGCTCGACTAGCCGCAGCCGGCGCGACACCTCGTGGGGTCAGACCCCGCCGCGAATGACGGTCGGATGTGTGACAGGACTGCCACGCCCGCCGACGCCCGTTCGCGCAGCCGGGCCGCTGGGCGCGGAGTGTCAGGCCCGTATCGGGCGGCCGATCGTGGACGAGTCGTCACAGCTTCGTGTCGGGGTCTGACCCCGAGACGGGTCGCGGGGAGACGCGGCCAGAGAAGAGGCGTACGCTCTGGGGGTGCGCGGCTTCCTTCGACGACTGTTCTCGGCTCTCCGCAGCCGGGCGCCGAGCGGCGAGGCGCTCGAGCGTGCCGCCGACCGGGAGCGCCGGCTCGACCTCGAGCTCTCGACGCGCGGCCAGCGGATCCCGCGGTCGGACAACTTCGGCGACAGGTAGGGGACGAGGCACGCGCGTCGAAGCAGGCGCGCATGGCGAGGCGCCGGAAGACGCGCACCCTGCGACCGCGCGTTCCGTCGCGCGTCAAGCGCCGCAAGGGAAGGGCCAGGAAGGAGCGGAGCCACCACCACCCCGAGCTGGTCGGCCTCGGCCTCGCCGCGGTCGGGCTGTTCCTCTCGACGCTCGTCTACCTCAAGTGGGAGGGAGGGACGGCGGGCTCGCGCGTGGTCGACGGCCTCTGGGCGCTCGTGGGCGATGCCGGATACCTCGCTCCGGCAGCGCTCATCGTCGTCGGCTCGCTGATGCTCACGCGGAGCCGCCTCGTCCGCGTCCACCCGTTCCGCTGGGGCCTCGCCTCGCTCAGCCTCGGCCTCTTCCTCCTCCTGGCCGACTCCGGCGGCTACGTCGGAACCGCACTCGAGGAGATCGTCGGGACGCTCATCGGCCGCACCGGGATGGTGATTGCCGGGGCGGCACTCTCGCTCGCCGGCGTCCTGCTGCTCTCCGGGGCGTCGGTCGGCGCAGTCGTCCAGCGCTCGCACGGCGCCGTCCGCCGCGCGCACAGCGCAGCCCGACGCCGCGTGGCCGACCGCCGGCGCGTCTTCGACGACGAGCCGCTCGCACCGCCGATCCCGCTGCGGCCCAGGGACGACCATCCGCCCGTGGACGCCGAGTCCGAGTTCCCCGACGTCGTCGGACAGGCGGAGCCGCCTCCGCTCGTGGCCGTCCACGAGGAGCCGACCGAGGAGAGCGAGCAGCGCACACTGTTCGAGCCGCCGAACCCCGCAAAGGCGGACTACGTCCTGCCGGAGCCGTCGCTGCTCAAACGCTCTCCGGCGAGGCCGGCCGGCAAGAAGGACAACGGCAAGGTCGCCGAAGCGCTGACGCGTGCCCTCGCGGACTTCGGGGTCGAGGCACGTGTCGTCGGAGAGATCACCGGCCCTCGGGTCACGCGCTACGAGCTGCAGCTCGCCGCCGGAACGAAGGTGTCCAAGGTCTCCGCGCTCAAGGACGATCTCTCCTACGCGCTCGCGACGACGGAGATCCGCATCCTGGCGCCGATCCCCGGCAAGCAGGCGGTCGGGGTCGAGGTGCCGAACCTCTCGCCCAACCTCGTCACGCTCGGCGACGTCTTCGACGGCCTGCCGGCGACGGCGAGCCCGCTCTCGGTCTGGCTCGGCAAGGACATTTCCGGCAACGCCGTCTGGACCGACCTCGCGCGCATGCCGCACATCCTCATCGCGGGCACGACCGGCGCAGGGAAGTCGGGCTGCATCAACACGATCCTGACCTCCGTGCTGCTGCGGGCGACGCCCGACGAGGCGCGGCTGATCCTCATCGACCCGAAACGCATCGAGCTCTCGCTCTACGAGTCGATCCCGCATCTGCTGACGCCCGTCGTCTCCAGCCCGAAGGAGGCGGCGATCGTCCTGACCAACGTCCTCGCCGAGATGGAGCGCCGCTACGAGCGGCTCTCGACCGTACGGGCGCGCAACCTGCCGGAGGCCAACCGTGCCTTCCGCCAGCGCGGGGAGGAGACGCTCCCGTACCTGCTCGTCGTCATCGACGAGCTCGCCGACCTGATGATGATCTCGCCGCAGCAGGTCGAGGACGCCGTCATCCGCCTCGCGCAGAAGTCCCGCGCCGTCGGGATCCATCTCGTCCTCGCGACGCAGCGGCCGTCGGTGGACGTCATCACCGGGATGATCAAGGCCAACGTCCCTTCGCGGATCGCCTTCGCCGTCTCCAGCCAGACCGACTCGCGCGTGATCCTCGACCAGGCCGGCGCCGAGAGCCTCCTCGGCCAGGGCGACATGCTCTTCAAGCCACTCGGCACCTCACGCCTCCAGCGCGTCCAGGGCGCATACGTCACGGAGGAAGAGATCGCGTTGCTGGTCGAGCAGTGCCGCAGCCAGCGCGGCCAAGAGCTCGACGAGTCGCTGCTCGAGGCGCCGGAGGCGCCACCGGAGGAGTTGGCCGAAGGCGACGACGACTTCGACCCCGACCAGGACCCGCTGCTCGAGCGGGCGATCGAGATCGTCGTCCAGACCCAGACCGCGTCGGTCTCCCTGCTCCAGCGCCGCCTACGCGTCGGCTACACGCGCGCCGGCCGCCTGATCGACATGCTCGAACGGCGTGGGATCATCTCGGGCTACGAGGGCTCGAAGCCGCGCCGGGTGCTCCTGGACGAGGGCGCACTCGAGCGGGTCCATTCGTAAGGGTTCGGAAGCTGTAAAGACGGTTTGGAACTTCCCTAACTGGGCCTTAGGATCCACGTCTTAACAAAGGCAGACAGGGGTCTGTCTTTGACTTGTACTAGGGGAGGTTTCATGAGAGCACGTAGGCTCATCCCGCTCGTGGTCGCTGCCGTGGCTGCGATTGTCATTGCAGCGGCGGCGGGGCTCGCGGCAAGCGGGTCGGGCGATGCGGCAACGAGGACCTACAAGGTGGGTCTCGTCAGCGACGTGGGTCGCTTCAACGACCGCTCGTTCAACCAGTCGGCGCTCGACGGTCTCCGTCGCGCTCAGCGCAAGCTGGCTATCCAGGGCCGCGCAGTCGAGTCGCGGCAGACGAGTGACTACATCCCGAATCTCTCGTCGCTCGCGCGCGACCGCTACGACCTGACGATCTCGGTCGGGTTCCTGCTGGCCGACGCGACGAACACGGTCGCGAACCAGTTCCCGAACTCGAAGTTCGCCATCATCGACTACTCGGTGAACGCTCCGCCGTTCACGAAGAACAAGAACGTGCGGGGCCTGACCTTCGCAACGAACGAGAACAGCTACATGATCGGCTGCCTCTCTGCACTGATGGCGAAGCAGCGCGGCCGCAAGGTGATCAGCGCCGTCGGCGGGATCAAGCTCCCGACCGTGGACATCTTCATCGCCGGCTACCGCGCAGGCGCCAACCGGTGCGTCCGCGGGACGAAAGTCCTGATCGGCTACTCGCAGGACTTCGTCGCGCAGGACAAATGCAAGGAGATCGCCCTCAACCAGATCGCCCAGGGCTCGCGGGTCGTCTTCCAGGTCGCCGGAGGCTGCGGTCTCGGCGCGCTGGACGCGGCCAAGGAGCGCGGCGTCTGGGGTCTCGGCGTCGACAAGGACCAGAAGTACCTTGGCCGGCACATCCTCACGAGCGCGGTCAAGCGAGTCGACCAGTCGGTCTACCTGACGGCCGCGGCTATCAAGGCCGGCAAGTTCAAGGGCGGCGTCGACGCGGTCTTCAACCTGAAGAACGGCGGCGTGGCGGTCGGCAAGATCGACAAGCGCGTGCCGAAGAAGTTCATCACGCGGATGAACGCCCTCAAGCCGCTCATCATCAGCGGCAAGATCAAGCCCCCGAAGAAGCTCTAGCTCGGGAGCGCAACGACTCGGGAAGGCGGGCCACTCGGCCCGCCTTCCTGCGGTTCGGGGTACGATCGGTTCCCGATCCGGCGACAAGGGGGCTGACGTGCGAACGAAGTGGATCGCCGCGGTCCTGGCCTGCGGGGTCCTCGCGGCGGGGCTCGCGTGCGGCGGGGACGACGACGGCGGGAATGCGGCCGAGGGAACGACGACGACGACCGGGACGACCGGTGGGGAGGCCATCAAGGTCGGCCTCGTCAGCGACGTCGGTCGCTTCAACGACCGGTCGTTCAACCAGTCCGCGCTCGAAGGCCTCAAGCGGGCCGAGACGGACCTCGGTGTCACCGGCCGGCCGATCGAGTCGCGGCAGACGAGCGACTACGTCCCGAACCTCTCGACCCTTGCCCGCGCCGGGTTCCAGCCGACGATCGGGGTCGGCTTCCTGCTCGCCGAGGCGGTGAACACGGCGGCCAAGCGGTACCCAGACTCCAACTTCGCGATCATCGACTACTCGGTGAACGCGCCGCCGTTCAAGAAGAACGCGAACGTGCGGGGCCTGACGTTCGCGACGAACGAGAACAGCTACATGATCGGCTGCCTCGCCGGACTGATGGCCCAGAAGCAGGGCGGACCTCAGGTGATCAGCGCCGTCGGGGGGATCAAGCTGCCGACGGTTGACATCTTCATCGCCGGCTACAAGGCGGGCGCGAAGAAGTGCAACCCGAAGATCAAGACGCTCGTCGGCTACTCGCAGGACTTCGTCGCGCAGGACAAGTGCAAGGAGATCGCGCTGAACCAGATCGCGCAGGGCTCGCAGGTCCTCTTCCAGGTCGCCGGAGGCTGCGGCCTCGGCGCGCTCGACGCGGCGCAGGAGCGCGGGAAGTGGGGCGTCGGCGTCGACCGTGACCAGTCGAACCTCGGGCCGCACATCCTCACGAGCGCCGTCAAGCGGGTCGACCAGTCGGTCTTCCTTACCGCCAAGGCCGTCCAGGACGGGACGTTCAAGGGCGGCACGGACGCGGTGTTCAACCTGAAGAACGACGGCGTCGCGGTCGGGAAGATCAGCCCGAAGGTGCCGCAGGAGTTCATCGACCGCATGAACGAGATCAAGGATCAGCTGATCTCGGGCGAGCTGACGGCACCGTCGACGCTCTGAGCGGTTCCGTGCGGTAGGGAGCCGCCCGCCGCCATAGAATCGGCCGGCGATGGCGGAGGCGGCTCCCACCGTGCTCGAGCTCAAGGGGATCACCAAGGAGTTTCCGGGGGTCCTCGCGAACGACCACGTCGACTTCGACCTGCGGCGTGGCGAGGTCCACGCCCTCCTCGGCGAGAACGGCGCCGGGAAGTCGACGTTGATGAACATCCTCTACGGCCTCTACTCGCCGGATGAGGGCGAGATCCACGTCAAGGGCGAGAGTGTCCACTTTCACGGCTCGGGCGACGCGATCGAGCACGGGATCGGGATGGTGCACCAGCACTTCATGCTCATCCCGGTCATGTCCGTCGCGGAGAACATCGTCCTTGCGACCGAGCCTCGGCACGCCGGCGTCCTCCTCGACTACGACGCCGCCGTCAAGAAGGTGGAGGAGCTGGCGGCCGCGTTCAACTTCCGGATCGATCCTCGCGCGAAGATCGAGGACATCGGCGTCGGCCAGCAGCAGCGGGTGGAGATCCTGAAGGCGCTCTACCGTGGCGCGGACGTCCTCATCCTCGACGAGCCGACCGCGGTTCTCACGCCGCAGGAGGCGCTCGAGCTCTTCGGGATCCTGCGAAACCTCGTCCGGGAGGGCATGTCGGTGATCTTCATCACGCACAAGCTCCACGAGGTGCTCGAGATCGCCGACCGGATCACGGTCCTCCGCCGCGGCAAGATGATCGAGACCGTCGACAAGGAGGGAGCGACGGAGGCGCAGCTCGCCCGGCTCATGGTCGGGCGCGAGGTTCTGCTCCGCGTCGAGAAGAAGCCGGCCGAGCCCCGCGAGGCGCTGCTCGAGGTCGAGCACGTCTCCGTCGTGGACGACCGAGGGCTGCCCGCCGTGCGCGACGTCTCGTTCCAGGTGCGGGCCGGCGAGATCGTCGGGATCGCGGGGGTCGACGGGAACGGGCAGACCGAGCTGATCGACGGGATCACCGGCCTGCGGGCGCTGAGCGAGGGCCGCGTCGTCGTCGGTGACAAGGAGGTCACGAACGCGAGCGCGCGCAGGGTGATCGACGCCGGCCTGGGCCACATCCCCGAGGACCGCCACAGGCGAGGCCTCGTCCTCGACTTTTCCCTGGCGGAGAACATCGCGCTCCACGACTACCGCGAGGCGCCCGACTCCAGGCACGGCTGGCTCTTTCCCAGCCGTTTGATCGCCCGCGCGCGACGGCTGCTCACGGCGTTCGACGTCCGCGGCGGAGGCCCGCAAACCCTAGCTTCCGCACTCTCGGGCGGGAACCAGCAGAAGGTCGTCGTCGCCCGCGAGGTCGAGCGCGACCCGAGGGTGCTGCTCGCCGCGCAGCCGACCCGCGGCCTCGACGTCGGGGCGATCGAGTTCGTCCATCGCCGCCTCGTCGAGGAGCGCGACGAGGGCAGGGCGATCCTCCTCGTCTCGCTGGAGCTGGACGAGATCCTGTCGCTGTCCGACCGGATCCTTGTCATGTTCGAGGGACGGATCGTCGGCGAGTACAGTCCGGACGTCACGCCGGAGGAGCTGGGCGTCGCCATGACGGGCGGCACGCGCGAGACCGAGGCGGTCGCATGAGCGAGCAGTCCGCCGAAGCACAGCCGCCGCCTGCCGGCGAGGGGCCGCCCAGCCCCGCGGCGAGGCTCGCCGCGTTCCAGCGCGCCGGCGGCATCGTCCCGCCGATCCTGACAGCCGCGCTCGCGTTCTTCGTGGGCGGCCTCCTCGTCCTGGCAACCGGCCACAACCCCCTCACGACGTACAGGGAGATCTTCAACGGCACGGGGCTGAACTGGTTCTTCCAGGTCGGGTCGTACCAGGTGGGCCTGCCTTACACGGATGCGACGGTCTGGTTCCCCTGGAACGCGAACGACGTCGAGTCGGAGGCGGCGTTCAACCTGCAGCAGACGCTGTTGCTGTGGGTCCCGCTCGTCTTCACCGGCCTCGCGGTCGCATTCGCGTTCAGGTGCGGGCTCTTCAACATCGGCGGCCTGGGGCAGTACATCGTCGGCGCGATGGTCGCCGTCTGGGTCGGCTCCTCCTGGGTCGACATGCAGCCGGGGCTCCACGTGATCTTCGCAATCGGCCTCGCCGCGCTCGCCGGGGCCCTGTGGGCGGGGATCGCCGGCTTCCTCAAGGCCACGGTCGGGGCCCACGAGGTGATCACGACGATCATGCTCAACTGGATCGCCTACTGGATCGGGAACTTCGCGTTCGGCCAGGGCGGCCCGCTCCAGAACAAGGTGAACGAGTCGGTTCCGGTCTCCTCGGAGGTCGCCCCGGGGGCCAAGCTGCCGGTTTTCTGGGGCGATCCGCTCCTGCAGGGGCTCCACATCGGCTTCCTGCTCGCCATCGCGGCGCTCGTCGTCTACTGGGTCACGCTCACGCGGACGACGCTCGGCTACGAAGTGCGCGCGGTCGGCTTCAACCCCGAGGCCGCGCGCTACGGCGGCATCAGCGTCGCCAAGAGCTACTTCCTCGCGATGGCGATCGCGGGCTTCTTCGCCGGCATGGGCGGCGCGCTCGACATCCTCGGCTGGCAGTTCCGGCTCGGGGTGATCGACGTCCAGAACCTGACTCTTCCGTTCATCGGGATCGCGGTAGCGCTGCTCGGCAGGAACACGGCAGTCGGCGTCGCGCTCTCCGCGCTGCTGTTCGGCGCGCTGCTGAACGGCACCTCGACGCGGAACCTCGACCCCGAAGTGTTCCAACCCGAGTTGGCCGGAAACCTCACGCTGATGATCCAGGCGCTCGTGGTCCTCTTCGTCGGCGCGGACATCCTCATCCTCACCGCCTGGGCGCGGATCCGGAACATGGGCGGCAGACGGCGACCCACGCCAGCTGCCGAGGCGCCGACGTGATCGCCTGGGCCGACAGGCGCGGCGGCGCCGTCGACCGGATCTTCGTGCCGCGGTCGCTCGCCATCGCCGGGATCGTGCTCTGCGCGCTCGGCTTCTGGATCGTCCTGCCGCCGCTGACGCAGCGGTCTCTGCTCTGGCCATTCTTCTTCGGGATCGTCGGCGCCCTGCTCGGCGTCGCCGCGGTTTCTCGAGGCGTCAAGCGCCTCGGCTGGTCGGCGGTCGTGCTCGGGTTCGCCTCGATCGGGCTCGGCGTGCTCGCGACCAGGTCGAGCGTGGAACACCTCGACAACGTCGTCGTCTGGGGCGCCCTCTTCGCCTCGACGCTCCGCTATGCGACCCCGCTCACGTTCGCGGCGATCGGGGGCTTGTTCTCCGAGCGGAGCGGCGTCGTGAACATCGCCCTGGAGGGGATGATGCTCTCCGGCGCCTTCTTCGGGATCCTGGCCGCGCAGAAGTCGGGCTCCTGGGCGTTCGGGCTCCTCGCGGCGATGGGGGCGGGCGCGACCCTTGCGCTGATCCATGCGTTCTTCTCGATCAGTCTTCGCGCCGACCAGATCGTCAGCGGATTTGCGATCAACTTCCTCGCACTGGGGGTGACCGGCTACTTCTTCATAGATGTCTACGGCGAGCTGGGCACGCCGGCCGACATTCCGCGGATCCCGGACGTGCACCTGCCGCTCGACAGCTTCAAGTTCCTCGACCAGGTCTTCGGCCAGCTGAACCTGATGATCTGGCTCTCGTTCGTGCTCCTGGTCGTGACGTACATCGTCGTGTTCAAGACGCCGGTCGGGCTCCGGATCAGGGCGGTGGGCGAGCACCCTCGCGCCGCCGACACGGTCGGCATCAACGTCTACCTCGTGCGGTATGTGTGCGTCATCGTGTCGGGGATCCTGGCCGCGCTCGGTGGCGCCTACCTCTCGATCGGGTTCTTGGGCTCGTTCAACGAGGGCATGACCGCGGGAAGAGGGTATATCGCGCTCGCGGCGCTGATCTTCGGCGCCTGGCGGCCGTTCGGCGCCTTCGCCGCCTGCCTGCTGTTCGGCTTCTCGAGCGCGCTCGCCCAGCGCTTGCCGGAGTACTCCGGCTCCGCCGCGACCCTCTTCCAGGCGCTGCCCTACGTCCTCACCATGATCGCGGTCGCCGGCGTCATCGGCCGCTCGGTCCCGCCCGCCTCGGTTGGCAGGCCCTACCGCAGGCAGTAGCCTCGGCCGCCCGCTGAGCGCGAGCGCGATCTTCTCCGTGCTCTTCGGCTTGGCGGGTGTCGCCGCCATTCCCGTCGCCGTGATCGGCGCCGAGTTCTACGACACGACGACGCTGCTGCAGTCCGCCGTCTCGATCGCGCCGGCCTTCGTCCTCTCGGTCATCGCCCTCGTCCTCGGCCGGAAGGCGCGGCGGGACATCGAGCGGACCGTCGGGAGGATGCGCGGGCGATCGCTGGCGACGCTCGGCCGGATCCTCGGCTGGGTCGGCCTCTATCTCGCCGTGACCGCCTCGATCTCCGTCGCCACGTACTACGTGTTGCGAGAGTTCGCGGCGTAGGGCTGCCGCACCTACAATCGTCGGGCCGCCGTGTTCGAGATCGGAAACAGCCTTCGCGAGGCGCGCCTGCGTCAGGGCCTCGACTTCCCCGAGGTGGAGCAGGCGACCAAGATTCGCGGGAAGTACCTGCGCGCCCTGGAGGACGAGCAGTTCGACATCCTCCCGGGCCAGACGTACGTCAAGGGCTTCCTCCGGACGTACTCGGAGTACCTCGGCCTCGACGGTCAGCTGTACGTCGACGAGTACAACTCCCGCTACATCCCGGGCGACGAGGAGACGCCTCTCCGGGCGCAGAACCGCTCCACGGTCGGGCGCAGCCCCCGGGTCGAGGCGAGCGTCGTGCTCGTCGCGCTGGCGGCGATCGGGATCCTGGCCGCGCTTGTCGTCGTCGCCTGGCGGTTCGGCAACGACACCCCGCAAACGGCGATCCCGGACTTCTCGGAGCCACCGGCATCGACGACGCAGAAGAAGCCGGCGAGGCGGCCGAGGGCACGCCCGGCCCGGCTCGCGAACCTCACGATCACCGGTGCGCTCGGCAACTCGTGGGTCGAGGTGCACAAGGGCTCGGCCGCAGGGCGTGAGCTCTATCGGGGCACCCTTGACGCCGGCTCCACGATCCGCTTCTCGCAGCGCCGTGTGTACGTCGTGGTCGGACGGCCGAGGAGCCTGCGATTCCGCGTGAACGGCCGGGTCGTCGACGTGCCGGACCGTGGGAGCCCGACCGCGGTCGTGATCACCGCCAAGCGCGTCATCCCGGTCAGCGCGCCCGCTTGAGCCGGGCTCGAGCGGTCGTCCTCGTCACGGGGAGCGAGCTCGTCCGCGGCGGCCGGGTCGACGAGAACGGGCCGTTCCTCGCGCGCGAGCTGAGCACCCGAGGAATCGAGCCTGAGCGGGTCGTCGTCGTCGGCGACCGCCCGGACGCGCTCGAGCAGGCGTTCCGGGATGCGCTCGCGGCGGATCTCGTCGTGACCTCGGGCGGCCTCGGACCCACCCACGACGACCGGACCGTCGAGACCCTGGCCCGGGTCGCCGGCCGCGACCTCGTGGTCGACCCGTCGCTCGAAGACGAGATCGGCGTGGTCGTACGCGGGCTCTCCGAGCGGTTTCGCCGGCCGTACGAGGAGCTCGCTCCGGGTGTCCGCAAGCAGGCGACCGTCCCGGACGGCGCGTCGTCGCTCGGGCTCGCGGGGACCGCGCCGGGGCTCGTCCTCGAGCTGGAGGAAACGCTCGTCGTCGTGCTTCCCGGGCCGCCGATGGAGCTGCAGCGGCTGTGGAGCCGAGCGCTCGGGACCGAGCCGGTTCGACGGCTCCTTGCCACGGCGTCGCACCCGGAGCATCGGATCCTGCGCTTTTTCGGCCTCCCCGAGTCCGCGGTCGCGCGGGTCGTCGAGGCGGCGGGAGGCGAGGGCGAGGGCGTCGAGGTGACGATCTGCGCGCATGACCTCGAGGTGCAGGTCGACCTCGTCGTCGACCCGGGCGGCGAGCCGCACGGGAACCGGCTGCGGGCGGCACTCGAGCAGGCGCTTCCGCAGGCCCTCTTCGCCGAGGACGAGCGCCCCGTGGAGGCGATCGTCCTCGATCTCGCCAGGGAGCTGGGGGTAACCGTCGCGGCCGCGGAGTCCTGCACGGGCGGGCTCGTCGGAGCGCGCCTCACCTCCATCGCAGGGGCGAGCGACGCGTTCGTCGGCGGCGTCGTTGCCTACGACAACCGCCTGAAGCGCGAGCTGCTCGGTCTCTCGGAGGAGCTCCTGGACAGCCACGGCGCCGTCTCGGCCGAGGCGGCCGCGGCCATGGCCGAAGGGGCGATCGCCTCGCTCGGGTCGGACATCGCAGTGTCCGTGACCGGTGTAGCCGGCCCCGGCGGAGGAAGTGCGGAGAAGCCGGTCGGGCTCGTCTACCTCCATGCCGCCGGGCCGGGGACCGAGCTGGCCGTCGAGCTCCACCTGCCGGGGAACCGCGACGCCGTCCGACGGCGGGCTGCGGCGTCCGCGCTCCATCTGCTCAGGCGTCTTCTGGCACAGACTCGGCACACACGGAGGTGACTCCGGCCGGTAGCGTCGAGGGTCGTGAACGCCTTCGGCTCTTCTGCGCCTTACGCCTTCCCGGCGAGATCCTCGACCGGCTCGTCCCGTGGCAGGCCGAGCATCTCCGTGGCGGGCGGATCGTTCCACGCGAGCATCTCCACGTCACACTCGCCTTCCTCGGCTCCCGCCCCGCCGGCGAGCTGGCAGCGACTTCCGACGCGCTCCGCGAGGCCGCGCAGGGGGCCGGCGAGATCGTGTTCTCCTCCGGCCGGTACCGGGAGACACGCAGCGTCGCCATGGTCGTCCTGCGGGACGAGACTGGGGAGGGCGAGCGCCTCGCCGGGCGCCTGTTCGACGCGCTCGAGCGGCTCGGCGTGTACGAGCGGGAGCGCCGTCGCTGGCTCCCGCACGTCACCGTCCTGCGGTTCCGCTCGCCGCCTCGACTCGACCCGCCGGTGCCCGACCTCGGGGCGTTCCGGCCGTCCGACGCGGCTGTTTACATGTCTGCCCTGCGGCCGTCCGGGGCGCAGTACGAAGTCTTGGAATCGGTACCGCTAGGAGGTTGATCGGATGAGTCGCGAAGAGGCCCTCGACACCGCTCTCGGACAGATCGAGCGGCAGTTCGGCAAGGGCGCGGTCATGCGGATGAACGATCACGCGCACGTCTCCGTCGGCTCGGTGTCCACCGGCTCCCTCGCGCTCGACCTCGCCCTCGGCATCGGAGGGCTCCCGCGCGGCCGGATCGTCGAGATCTTCGGCCCGGAGTCGTCGGGGAAGACGACGCTCGTCTACCACGTGATCGCCGAGGCGCAGCGGCGGGGCGGCATCTGCGCGTTCATCGACGCAGAGCACGCGATGGACCCGCAGTACGCGCGCCGGATCGGCGTCAACATCGACGATCTCCTGGTCTCTCAGCCGGACAACGGCGAGCAGGCGCTCGAGATCGCCGAGCTGCTGATCCGCAGCGGCGCGCTCTCCGTCGTCGCGGTCGACTCGGTCGCCGCGCTCACCCCCCGCGCGGAGATCGAGGGCGAGATGGGGGACAGCCACGTCGGCCTGCAGGCCCGGCTGATGAGCCAGGCGCTACGCAAGCTCGCCGGCACGCTGAATCGAACCGAGACGATCGCGATCTTCACGAACCAGCTGCGCGAGAAGATCGGGGTCATGTTCGGGAACCCCGAGACGACGCCCGGCGGTCGGGCGCTGAAGTTCTACTCGTCCGTCCGGCTCGACATCCGCCGGATCGAGACGCTGAAGGAGGGCGTGGAGGCGATCGGCAACCGCGTCCGCGTGAAGGTGGTGAAGAACAAGGTCGCACCGCCGTTCAAGCAGGCGGAGTTCGACATCATCTACGGCCAGGGAATCTCCTGGGAGGGCACGGTGCTCGACGCCGGGCTGGAGCGGAAGGCCGTCCAGAAATCGGGCTCGTACTTCAGCTTCCAGGAGGAGCGGCTCGGCCAGGGTCGTCAGAACGCGACGGCGTTCCTGCGCGAGCATCCCGACGTGACGCAGAAGATCCTTACGCAGATCCAGGCGGACGTCGGCCCGGAACAGGTCGTGTCGGCGCGGCTGCTGCCGACCGCGGAGGGCAACGGGACGGCAGAGGCCGCCGCGGAGGCAGAAGCCGAGGCAGCAACGTCCACGTAGCCCCTTGACCGAGCCGAGGGAGCTCGCGCTCCGCGCGCTCAGCCACCGCGACCGCTCTCGGCGCGAGCTCGACCGCCGCCTCGAGCAGGCCGGGATCTCCGTCGAGGAGCGCAATGCGACCCTGGACGCGCTCGCCGAGACAGGGCTGCTGTCCGACGAGCGCTTCGCCGAGGCACGGGCGCGCGGGCTGGCAGCGAAGAACGGCGGCGACCTGCTGATCCGCAACGACCTCAGCCGACACGGCATCGACGCCCACCTCGTCGGCGAGATTCTCGAAGGCCTCGAGCCTGAAGGGGAGCGGGCAGCGAGGATCTTCCGCCGCCGCGGCGGCGGCGAGCGAGCCCTCCGCTACCTTGCGAGTAAGGGCTTTGCGCGGGACTCGCTCGAGAGCCTCGGCGGCGATGAGGTATGCTGAGAGTCTCTTCACCCAACGTTTTGCCTGCACAGACACGCTTTCTGAAACCAGACGAAACCGATCACTGATGAAGACCGAGACCAGCGATGCGGCGGAGGCAGCGCTAGCTAGAGGTCGCTAGCGGCTTCGAATGGGCGCGGCCGTCGACGGCGGCCGCAAATCAGAGCGCTCTGCTCAGGCCTGACGGCGGGTGGCACTCAACCGCCAAGGAGGGCCCGTGCTCTTCGCCGGAATCGCTATCGGCCTCGTTCTCGGAGCAGCCCTCCTGTTCGTCCTGCTCCAGCTGCGCGGCCGCACGAGCCTCGCCGAGGCGACGACCCGCGGCGACGAGCTCGTCCGGGCCGCCAGGCGGGAGGCCGAGAACACGAAGCGCGAAGCGGAGATCGAGGCCCGCGAGGAGGCGGTGCGCCTGCGCGCGGAGGCGGAGCGGGACGCGCAGGAGCGCCGAGCCCAGATCACGAAGCTCGAGGAGCGCGTGCTCGCCAAGCAGGACGAGCTCGAAGGGAAGCTCACGGAGCTGCTTCGGCGTGAGCAGGGCCTTGCCGACCGCGAGACGCACATCAAGGACCTGCAGGTGGAGCTGAAGAGCGCGAAGGAGCGGGAGCTGGGCGAGCTCGAGCGCGTCTCCGGACTCACCGTGAACGAGGCGAAGGCGGAGCTGCTCGAGCGGGCCGAGGGGCTGATCCGCCACGAGCTCGCCCGCCGCGTCCGCCAGCTCGAGGAGGAGGCGCAGCTGGACGCGAGGCGCAGGGCGCGAAACCTCGTCGCCGACGCGCTCCAGCGTGTGGCCGCGAGCCACGCCGCCGAGACGACCTCGTCGGTCGTGGAGCTCCCGAGCGACGACATGAAGGGGCGCATCATCGGCCGCGAGGGCCGCAACATCCGCACGATCGAGCACCTGACCGGCGTCGACATCATCATCGACGACACCCCGCAGGCTGTCGTCCTCTCCTCGTTCGACGGGATCCGGCGCGAGATCGCCCGGATGACGCTCGACAAGCTGATCGAGGACGGACGGATCCAGCCGGCGCGGATCGAGGAGATGTACTACCAGTCGAAGGCGGAGATCGAGGACCACATCCGCCAGGCCGGCGAGCAGGCCGTCTTCGAGGCGAACTGCGGCGAGTTCCACCCGGAGCTCGTGAAGATCCTCGGCCGCCTCCACTACCGGACGAGCTACGGACAGAACGTCCTCAAGCACACGCTCGAGGTCGTGCACCTCGCGGGGATCATGGCCGTCGAGCTCGACGCCGGCGTCCGGACCGCGAAGCGCGCTGCGCTCCTCCACGATCTCGGCAAGGCGCTGACGCACGAGATCGAGGGCTCGCACGCCCAGATCTCGGCCGAGTACGCGAAGCGCTACGGCGAGTCGGAGGCCGTCGTCCATGCGATCGCGGCCCATCACTACGAGGTGCAGCCGCAGACGGTGGAGGCCGTCCTCGTCGTCGCCGCCGACGCGATTTCCGGCTCGCGGCCCGGAGCCCGCGGCGACACGCTGGAGAACTACATCAAGCGCCTCGAGGCGCTCGAGGAGATCGCCGCGCGCAAGGAGGGCGTCGAGAAGGTCTACGCGCTCCAGGCGGGGCGCGAGGTGCGTGTGATCGTCAAGCCGGGGGAGATCGACGACGACGGCGCGGTCCTGCTCTCGCACGAAATCGCGCGGGACATCGAGCAGGAGCTCGAGTACCCCGGCCAGATCAAGGTCACCGTCATCCGCGAGTCGCGGGCAACGGAGCTCGCGAAATAGCGCGGCGGAGCGGGGTCGAGCCCGCCCCGCCGCACCGTGCTTCTCTCAGTCGCTCCCGAACTTCAGCCTGACCACAGACGGCTCGTGGTCCGAGGCCTGGATCGCGTCCGCGAACTCGGAGTTGAGATGGACGACGTCGTACGCCGGCCTGAACGGCAGCTCCCCCAGCCGGTTGCTGAGCAGGATCTGGTCGAGGACCTGCGAGTTCCCCTCGAACACGTACGAGTAGCGCTCGTTCTCCGGGAGCCTCTTCACGAGCGAAGTGAGGACGCCACCCTCGAGGATGTCGGTCGTCTCCGAGAACTCGAAGTCGTTGATGTCTCCGAGAACGACGATCTTCGCTTCCTCGTCGCGGGCCAGGATCTGGTCGACGAAGTCGTTGACGACTGCGGCCTGCCCGTGGCGAGCGATCTCCGAGAAACGGTTCGGAGGCTGCGCCGGGCCGAACAACGGCTGGTCGTCGCCCTTCGAGCTGAAGTGGTTCACGATCGCGAAGACCGTCCGGTCACGGACGTTGAACTCGGCGACGAGCGACTTCCGCGTATCGTCGAATGCGGCGCTCTGCG
>DASTCG010000044.1:0-13773 GCA_035711385.1 Gaiellaceae bacterium | reverse complement strand
TCACGAGCTCCCCGATCCTGATCTCTTCACCCGTGGCTGTTGGCATGACCGAGCTCCTTTCGCTCCGAGCCGAAGTGGTAAAGTGACTTGACTGTACATGATTGCACCGGCTTCGTCAAGTGACTTTACTGAATCGGCCGGCGCGGAGGCGCCGGCCGGTCCGCCGCTGATCGGGGCACTCCTCCGGATTCCCTGGGAGGCGGTGCGGCACCGGATGCTCGAGCGTCTGCACGAACGCGGCTTCGAAGACTTCGAGCCGGCACACCTGAACGTCTTCCAGTACCCGGGGCCAAACGGCGCTCGCCCGTCCGACCTGGCGGCCCAGCTCGGCATGAGCAAGCAGGCGCTGAACTACCTTCTCGGCGAGCTCGAACGTCTCGGCTACCTGGAGCGCCGGGCCGATCAGACCGACCGCCGCTCGAAGCGCATCGCGCTGACGCGCCGCGGCGGCTCCGTAGTGCAGACGATCCGGGAGGTGGTCGAGGAGGTCGAGCGGGACTGGGCGCAGCAGGTCGGACCGGCCCGGTTCGACGAGCTGCGCACCCTCCTGGTGGAGCTCAACCGGCTCGTCCGAGGCGAACACGCGTGAGTCCCGCCTGGGCGTCCGGGACCCCGCGGCGGGACGTGCCTGAACTCCAACTACACGGCTGCGTACAGCTCGTCGGTCTTCGCGGCCATCACGAAGTCGTTCCGGTGCAGCCCACGGATCTTGTGCGTCCACCAAGTGACCGTGACGCGGCCCCACTCGGTGAGCAGCGCCGGATGGTGGCCTTCGTTCTCCGCGATCGCCCCGACGCGGTTCGTGAACTCGAGCGCGGTGGCGAAGTCGTCGAAGCTGAACGTGCGCCGCAAGCGCGGGACTTCTTCGAGCTCGAGGAGCTCCCAGTCGGGAACCCGGGGACGCAGCTCGGCGAGCTCGTCGTCGGTGACCGTCGGCGCGTCCCTACGGCAGGCGACGCATTTCTCGTCGGAGAGGCGCTCCATGTGAGGCTCCCGCTCGAAAGAGCGTCTTGACTTCCCGGGCGGCAGCATCATATGTGGCACGCATCATCGCCGAGTGATTGATCCGGTCCAAGCTGCGCACCTCGAGGTGCCGAGGCCGAGCGACCTGGCGCCCAAGATCCAGGGGTTAGACATTTGCTGCTCCCGCGCCTCATGGGGGCAGCGCGCCTCCTGAGTCACCGATGCCCCCAGCAAGAATCGAACTTGCGCGGGCGCTTTAGGAAACCGCGTGCCCGGCGGTTAGAACCCGCTTAGTAGAGCTGGTGCAAGCGCTAGCGCGTCAGCGCGGTTTCACCAATCGCGAGGGCGGACCGGACGGGCGGACCATGCTCTACTACGAGCGGGAACCCTGAGGCGCCAAGGCAGGAAGTGCGTCTGCCTCTTCGAGGACGAGCAGGAAGCGACGCTCGGCATCTTCGCGGCTCGCCGCCATCGAGCGCTCCACTCGCCAGAGTCTTTGCGCGATCTCCACCAGATCGCCGGCAGCGAGCGCGCGGTCGGTCAGCCTCACCTCCGGCGCTCCGTCGCCGAGGAGCATCACTTCGTAAAGCGGCATCTCACCTCCCGCTGGGTTGAGAGGACGTTCGGTCTGGTAGGCTCACACACACGTCCTTTTAGAGACGAAATCTATTAGACGAAAAAAAATATACGCAAAAGATGTCGTATAAGTCAAGCTCCAGAGACGGGAAGCCGTGGCGCTTCGTCACGAACCACACCCAGGTCCTGCTCTGCATTGCGCGTGACGCCGACGTCCGCCTTCGAGACATCGCCCTGATGGTGGGCATCACGGAGCGCGCGGCGCAGCGGATCGTGTCCGACCTCATCGAAGCCGGCTTCGTCGAACGGCAACGGGTCGGTCGCCGAAACCGCTACTTGGTCAACAGATCAGCGGCGATGCGTCATCCCGCTCAGTACGACCACGAGATCGGGGAGCTCCTCGACATCCTGAGTCTCGACGAAGCTCCGCACGATCGAAGATCTGCCTGACCGCTGGCTGCGGCCTACGTTTGAGGCCCTTCTGAGACCCTCTACGGACCCAGGAGACCTCGCCGGGACCCTGGTTCCAGGGTCGCAGCTACTTGGTAACGAACGGCACGAATCGGAAATCTTGGAAGGCTTGGACAAACGGCCGATTTGCGGGGAGTTCCGCCAAGATCGCCTCCGTTAGCGAGAGTGCCCCCGGCAAGAATCGAACTTGCGCACGCGGTTTAGGAAACCGCTGCTCTATCCACTGAGCTACGGGGGCGGTTTGGCTTGGTTGAGCCACTTTAGCGTCGTTTGGATTCATCGACTCCTCCCTGGCCTGTGCCTTGTTGCCGTCACGTTGTCCGCCGGCTCGCCGAAGTCGATCGCCTTGAACGTCGTCTGGTGAACCCTGAATCTGTGTTCCATCCGTTCGACGCGGCCGGGATCGCATAGCTCGTTGGTTCAGAGATCGGTGAATGGAGCGTTGACCAGACCACCCCATGTATCTCGAAGAGGTCCGGCACCGAGCATCTGCCGCTAGCTCTCCTGCCCGAGGCGTAAGACGAAGGTTTCATCACGCTCCGGAAGGGAACGCGGTCGTCGTGAGCAATTTGCGTGTTTTCCGTCCGGAAGGGGCTGATGTCGATGTTTGAGCGAACGCGCACTGGTTTACGGGAGATGCCGTCGAACGCCGCCTGGCTCCTGTCCCAGGCGCTGAAGCCGGCCGAGGCACTCGGAGACGCTGCGGCTGGCGCACGCGATCAGGGGCGGAAGGTGACGGCAGCCGTGGTCGACGCCGCGCCGGTCGGCGACTCCGTCGAGATTCGCGCGAGGCGCGCGCACGACGCCGCGGAGCGTGCCCGGGAGGCCGAGGAGCGAGCAATCGAGGCCGCGCGGACGTCCAAGAAGCTCGCCGACCATGCGCGTGAGGTAAGCGAGCGGGGTCGCGCCCGCGTCAAGGAAATCGACCGCGAGACGACTCGGGAGGTCAAACAGCGCGTCGCCGAGGCTCAGAAGGCCGCAGAGGAGTTCGTCAAGCGCGAGCGCCAAGCCGCCGAGGCCGACGCCGAAGAGGAGCGACTGGAAGTCGAGGAAGAGGTCGAGAGCGAGATCGCGGAAGCCGAAAGCGATGCAGAGGCGTCCCAGCGGCGAGCCGAGGAGCTCGTCGAGGACGCCGCCGAGGCGCTGACGGAGGCAAGGCGGCTGGCCAACGAGGCGGCCGAGGCCGCCCACGCAGCCGCTGAGGACGCGAACCGCCAGGCCCAGCAGCTTCAGAACGAGGCGAAGCAGACAGCGAGCGACGCCGAGGCGCGCGTGAAGGCGGCCGAGGATCTGCGCGAACGGGCAGCGGCAACCGCGAAGCGCACCGCGCGTGAGCTCGATCGGGAGACGACGGACGGCGGTCTTGATGCCTACAAGAAGCCTGAGCTCGTCGAGCTCGCGGCCAGCATCGGGATCGAGAAACGGACGAGCATGACGAAGGACGAGCTCGTCGAAGCCATCACGAAGGCCGCCCGTCGGCGGGCGAGACAAGGGGTGAGCTCATGAGACTTCTTCGCACGAGGAGCGAACCGGACCGGCGTCTCGACACGCTCGGAGATTCGCTTGCCGCTCTGGGCAGCGGCGTGAACAGGAGCAAGCTCCTGAAGGCGGGCTTGGTTGCCGGCGGAGTGGCCGCACTCACGGCAGGAAGCGCTGCCATCTCCTCGATCCGGCGCCGCACGGAGGGGAACGATCCGTGAGGCAGCGACGTGCGGCCCGGGAAGCCGGAGCGCCTCGCGCGTTCGCGCTCACCGCCGCAGTTGATCCCAGCAGGCGTCTCTCCGAGGGAGCACTTGTCCAGGCCTCTGTCCGTGCGCGCCTGCTGGGCATCCCGCTCTTGCGGCTGGACGCTACCGTCGTGCTCATGCCCGCCGCGATCACCGCGCCTTCCTCCGCACTCGCTTCTGGAAACGGATTGGCCGAGGCAGTACGCAGCATCAACGACGGAGCAGAGGTGCTCGCCCAGGTGCGCCGAAACGGCCGGCGCTGACGTCTACCCAGGTCGCCGCACGGCCCTCCCCCGCAAGGACCGGAGGTTGCGGTACCGCTGCTCCATCCACTGAGCTACGGGGCTCGCGGGAAGCGTAGCGTTGGTTGACCGCCGCTCCGGCTCGGCGGATCATGGGCCGGTGACCGCGACGGGGGGCACCGCCCGCGTACAGCGATCGAAGCGGGGTTCGGCAGGCCCCCGCTTCTTCGTCGGGCCAGATCCGCTGCAGGTGCCGCGGTGACCCCCGCCTCGACGGCCGCCGTGGTGGTTGGGCTCCTTGCGGTTCTGGCGCTGCCGTCGGGCGCGAAGCCAACACCCCCCGGCCGAAACGGCCTGATCGCGTTCGTGTCCCGCGGCCCGCAGGGTGTGCCCCAGGGACTTGCCGTCATCCGGCCCGACGGCGGCGGTTTCCGGTACCTCACTCGCGACCGGCGCGACCGCTCGCCCGCCTGGTCTGCGGACGGCAAGCGGCTCGCCTTCGAACGTGCTCGAGCGATCTATGCGATCGGAGCCGACGGCAGGAAGCTCACGCGGTTGACCTCACGCCTTCGCGGCGGCCGGCAGCCGGCGTGGTCACCGAGCGGCCGCGAGCTCACGTTCACTCGGAAGGGCGCCCTTTTCGCGATGCGAGCCGACGGCACGCGTCAGCGCCTCCTCTTTCGGCGCCCCGGCGTCGTTGCAAATCGGCCGTCGTGGTCTCCGGACGGGAAGCGGATCGCGTTCGGCGTCACGGCGGAGGAGGACGAGCGCGGCGGGCACGACGCCGGCTCGATCGTCGTCGTTGGACACGGCGGTGGCGCGCCTCGTTACCTCACCGACGGACGCGTCGAGCCGGCCGACAACGCCGAGCCAGGAACCTGGGCGGAGGACCGGGGCCCCGACTGGTCGCCCGACGGCAGCCGGATCGTGTTCACGCGCCTCGTGTGGCTGTGCCCCCGCTGCGACGAGGACCAGGTCTTCTCTGCCAACGTGGACGGATCGGGCGTCGTCTGGGTGATCCACGGGTGGAGCTGGTCGCCGTCGTGGTCACCGGACGGCATGCTCATCGCCGCAGCGACGAGCGACGGGCTCGCGATCTTCACCGCCGCCGGCGCGCGGATCCGACGGTTGTCCCGGCCGGGTTCGTCCCCGGCGTGGCAGCCGCTCCCTTCGCGCTGACGCTGAGGCTCGGTTGACCCTCGCCTCGGCGAGGCGGATGATCGCTGTCGTGCGCGACCTGCGCCTCTCTACGTTGGGCGGCATCTGCGCCCTGCTCGCCGTCGCCGGGTTCGTGGCCGGGATCGCGCTCATGGCCACGCACGGCGTCCAGGTGCTGATCCCCGAGACCGGCAAGGACGGGGCCGAGTGGGTCGCGGACGTGAACGACGCCGGGGACTGGTTCGTCGCCGGCGCGTGGATCGTCGGGCTCGCGGGCCTTCTCGGCATCGTCGCGCTCGTCGGGTTCTACGACGTGCTCAAGGGAGCCGGGCCGATCACGATCCTCGCGCCGATCGCCGGCGCCGTCGGCCTCACGCTCGTGACGATCTCCCACGTGGTGCCGATCGCGGTCGCGCAGGAGCTCGCACCGTCCTACTCGGCGGCGAACGCGGCGACCTTCGACACCTTCGCCTCGATCTGCCTCCTCCTCAACTACTTCGGGAACGTCTTCAACTGGGCCGTCGCGACGCCGATCTACGCTTTCGCGATCCTCCAGACACGCGCGGTCCCGCGGTGGATCGGCTACGTGGGGCTCATCGCAGCAGTCTTCGCCGGCTGGCTCGGCCTGTTCGCTCCGCTCTCCTCTGTCATCGAAGGCCTGACGACGATCGGCTTCTTCGCCTTCTTCATCTTCCTGGCCGCCCTGGGTGTCGCGATTCTGCAGCGCCGCGAGGAGGCCGCGCTCGAAGCCGCGCCCACCGCGGTTCCGTAGCCACTGCGCAACCCCGATCAAGCGCGCCGTCCCGGCGGCTGGCAGCGTTCGGGCGGTGAGCACGACGACCGACACCTTCGCCCGCTTCGTCGACGTCCTCGCCGAGACTCTCGACGAGCACGATCTCTCGGGCGAGGCGTTGGCGTCGCGCGTGCACCTCTCGCGCTTCCACTTCGATCGGCTCGTCTCCGCCGCGGCCGGCGAGCCGCCGGGTGCACTTCGCCGGCGCATCCTCCTCGAGCGGGCGGCCTATCGCCTGCTCACCACGAACGAGGACGTCCTCGGGGTCGCGCTGGAGGCCGGCTACTCCTCCCACGAGGCGTTCACGCGCGCCTTCGCCCGAGCGTACGGGCACGCGCCGTCGCGCTGGCGACGACAGCCGACGAGGTTTCAGATCGGAGCGCCGAGCAACGTGCATTTCAACCCGCCGGGCGGCCTTCGCCTTCCGGCCGACGGAAAGGTGACAGGGATGGATCTGCTGACTCGCATGGTGGAGCACCACGTCTGGCTGATCGGGGAGCTGCTCACCCGGGCTGAGCGCCTGAACGACGACGTGCTCGACGCGCCGATCGAGATCTCCGTCGACGGCGTCGACTGCGACCCGACGCTGAGGTCGCTCCTCTCGCGGCTCGTCGGACAGCTCGCGATGTGGGACGCTGCCGTTAACGACCGGCCGTACGACTTCGAGGTCGAGCGCGGCGAGAGCGTCGCGAGCATGCGCGCGCGGCTTGCCGAGGCCGGCCCGGCGTTCCTCTCCGAGGTTCGAACGATCGTCGAGGAAGGCCGGCTGGACGAGACGTTCGTCGACGCAATCTGCGACCCGCCCGAGGTCTTCACCTACGGCGGGATGATCGCCCACGTGCTCACCTTCGCGGCCCACCGGCGCACACTGGTCTGCGGCGCGCTGGCGGACGCCGGCGTCACGGACCTCGGTGCAGGCGACCCGATGCGCTGGGTCGCCGAGCACGCCTGAGCGACGGCGCGGGGTACCGTGCGCCGGTGCCCGACTACGGCCGTCCGCTCGAGTTCGGCTACTTCCTCGAGCCGAGCGCCGAGCGGGCGGCCGAGGTCATCGCGCTTGCGCAGCGGCTGGAGGCCCTCGGCTACGACCTCATCGGGATCCAGGACCACCCCTATCAGCGGCGGTTTCTCGACACCTTCTCGCTGCTCGGCTCCATCCTCGGGCGCACGGAGCGGATCCGCGTCTTCCCGGACGTGGCCAACCTGCCGCTCCGGCTGCCGGCCATGCTTGCGAAGGCGTCCGCGTCCCTCGACGTCCTCAGCGGCGGGCGCTTCGAGCTCGGGCTTGGCGCGGGCACGTTCTGGGACGCGATCGAGGCCATGGGCGGGCCCCGGCGCACGCCTCGCGAGTCGGTCGAGGCGCTGGCGGAGGCGATCGACGTCATCCGGCTCGTCTGGAGCGGCGAGCGCGGCCTGCGGTACGACGGGGATTACTACCGCCTCCAGGGCATGCACTCGGGTCCGCTGCCGGCGCACGCCATCGGCATCTGGCTCGGCGTCCTGAGGCCGAAAGGGCTCGCGCTCGCGGGCCGGGCCGCGGACGGCTGGGTTCCGTCGCTCGGCTACGTCCCTCCGGCCGCCGCCGCGGACGGACATGCCCGCATCGACGAGGCAGCCCGCGACGGAGGCCGCGACCCGTCGGCGATCAGGCGCGTCTACAACCTGAACGGCGAGATCACGGACGCAGGGCCTGTCTCCGCGAAGGATGACTCCACGATCGTCGGCCCACCCGAGCACTGGGCGGAGACGCTGGCGCACTTCGCCGTCGAACTGGGATTCGACACGTTCCTCTTCGGCGGGGGCGACCCGGCGGCGAGCGAGGCGTTCATCGACGAGATCGCTCCGAGCGTTCGCGAGCTCGTCGCCCAGCGCCGCGGCTAGCGCCGTGAGTCGAGCCGCAGCGTCCAGGGCTCGATCGACTCGATCCGCAGATGGACTCGCTCCACGGATCGTGGGCCAGCGCCTCGCGCACGGCTTCGTCCGACTCGGCCTCGATGACGTGGATCACCCGCTGCTCGTCCGCGAGGGGCCCCACCAACGTGAAGAAGCCGGCGTCGAACAGCTCGTCCATGAACGCTGCGTGCGCCGGCCAGTTCGACTGGTCCTCCAGCGGCTTCGCAGGGTCCCATTCGGACCCCGAGCGAAGCAACGTGACGAGAAAGGTCGCCATGCGGAGGTTGTAGCCGTTCTTAGCCACGGCTTAGCCTCCCGCGGCACACTGAGGGCGTGAAAGTGCTGGTCGTCGATGACGAACGCGCTGTGCGCGACTCGCTCCGGCGTGCGCTCGAGCTCGAGGGGTACGAGGTCGACCTCGCTGTCGACGGGGCCGACGCGCTCCACCGGCTGGAAGTGAACGGCCAGCCCGACGCCGTCGTCCTCGACGTCCTCATGCCGGGCGTCGACGGCCTCGAGGTGTGCAGGCAGCTGCGCCGAAAGGGAAACAGCGTGCCGGTGTTGATGCTCACCGCCCGGACGGAGGTCGAGGACCGGGTTGCGGGCCTCGATGCGGGCGCCGACGACTACCTGCCGAAGCCGTTTGCGCTCGAGGAGCTGCTGGCCCGGCTGCGTGCCCTCCTGAGGCGCGCCTCGCCCGGTGTCGACGAGATCCTGCGCTTCGCCGACCTCGAGCTGAGCCCGGCCACGCGCGAGGTCCGGCGAGGCAGTGAGACGATCGAGCTCACTCGAACCGAGTTCAACCTCCTGGAGCTCTTCCTGCGCAACCCGCGGCAGGTGCTCACGCGCTCGGTCATCTTCGAGCGGGTCTGGGGATACGACTTCGGCTTCGCGTCGAACTCCCTGGACGTGTACATCGGCTACCTGCGGCGCAAGACCGAGACCGACGGCCGTCCCCGCCTGATCCAGACGGTGCGGGGTGTCGGCTACGCGCTGCGCGAGCCATGAGCTTTCGCACGCGCCTGGCGCTGGCTGCGGCTGCCGCGGTCGCGCTCGCCGTCGTCCTCGCGTCGTTCACGGTCTACGTCGTCGTCCGCAGTCAGCTTCGCGCCGAGGTCGACCGGGCGCTGAAGAAGCAGGCGGACGACATCTCCCATCTCCCGCCGCAGGATGTTGCGCGGGGGCTGATCCGGCCTGGTCTCGGACTGGGCGGACCGGAGGCTGAGGGCTACCCGCAGGTCGTGATCGGCTCGACGGTCGTACCCCTACGCGGCGGCGACGTCACGCTGCCGGTGACGGATTCGGTCCGCGAGGTTGCGGCCGGCGACAAAGGCACGTTCTTGACGGACGCCGACATCGACGGCAAGCACGTCAGGATGATCACGTTCTCCTACGCCCCGGGCATCGCGGTGCAGGTCGCGCGGGACCTCACCGAGGTCGACAACAACCTCAGCCGTGTCACCACGTACCTCATCGCGATCGCCCTGATCGGGATCGGCAGCGCCGCAGCCTTCGGCTTGATCGTCGCCCGGACGGCGCTCGCCCCGGTCAGGCGCCTGACCGAGGCCGCCGAGAACGTCACGCAGACGGGCGACCTGTCCGAGCGCATCGAGGTGTCCGGCCAGGACGAGCTCAGCCGGCTCGCCTCGCGCTTCAACACCATGCTCGGAGCGCTCGAGGCCTCCGCACGGGCACAGCGGCAGCTCGTCGCCGACGCCTCCCACGAGCTGCGGACGCCGCTCACCAGCCTGCGGACGAACATCGAGGTCCTCGCGACCACGCGACGGCTTCCCGCCGCCGAGCGAGAGCCCCTTCTCCGCGACGTCGTCGAGCAGCTCGACGAGATGACGACGCTCGTCGCCGAGCTGGTCGAGCTCGCGCACGGCGACCGCCAGCCGCGACAGGCCGAGGACGTCCGCCTCGACGTCCTGACGGCGAACGCCGTCGAGCGTACGCGGCGCAATCGTCCGGGCATCGACTTCAGGACGGACCTCCACGAGTCGCTCGTACGCGGCGTCCCCGAGAGCCTCGAGCGCGCGATCGCGAACCTGCTCGACAACGCGGCCAAATGGAGCCCGCCCGGAGGCCAGGTCGAGGTGGTCGTGAGCGACCGGGAGGTCACCGTCAGGGATCACGGGCCGGGAATCGACGAGATCGATCGTCCGTACGTCTTCGACCGGTTCTACCGTTCCGCCTCGGCCCGGGGGATGCCGGGCTCGGGCCTCGGTCTCGCGATCGTTCGGCAGGTCGCGGACGGGCACGGCGGGACCGTGACCGCAGAACCCGCGGAAGGCGGCGGGACACTGATGCGACTCCGGCTCAACGGGCGCCCGGATTCTTAGGAGACCTTCAGGCCCCTCTTAGGTTCGGCTGCTTCGATCAGGCCATGACACGAATGCAGAAGATCGCAGCTGGGGCGGTCGCCGTCCTGGCGGTCGGAATTGCCGGAGGCGCCGTCGCAGCGACGAGGCTCACCACTCCGGAGCAGGAGTCCAAGGCCGTCGTCAACGACGCCGCCCGCAGGCTCGGCGTCACGCCGCAGGAGCTGACGAGCGCGTTCAAGGACGCCATGAAGGCCCAGGTCGATCAGGCCGTCAAGGAAGGGCGCCTGACGCAGGCGGAGGCCGCGAGGATGAAGGAGCGCATCGATGCGAACGACTTCCCCCTCCTCGGACTTGCAGGGCACGTCCTCAGAGGTCCACTCGGGCATCACATGTTCGGCTTCCATCACGGGCTCGACGGGGCGGCGTCTTACCTCGGGATGACCGAGTCGGCGCTTCGCACCCAGCTCGAGAGTGGGAAGACGCTTGCGCAGGTGGCGAAAGCGAAGGGCAAGTCGGTCGACGGACTCGTGGACGCGCTCATGGCCGACAAGAAGCAGGCCGTCGATCAGGCCGTGAAGAACGGCGACCTGACGCAGGCGGAAGCGAACAAGATCCTCGCAGAGCTGCGCAGCCGGATCACCGACCTGGTCAACGGCGGCGGCCTCGGCGGGCGGCCCCGCCTCCACGCGTTCGGCTTCCACCACGGGCTCGATGCGGCGGCGTCCTACCTTGGGATGACCGAGTCGGCGCTTCGCACCCAGCTCGAGAGCGGCAAGACGCTCGCGCAGGTGGCGAAGGCGAAGGGCAAGTCGGTCGACGGACTCGTGGACGCGCTCATGACCGACAAGAAGCAGGCTCTCGATCAGGCGGTGAAGAACGGTGACCTGACGCAGGCGCAGGCGAACCGGGCCCTTGCCGAGATGCGCAGCCGGACGACCGACATGGTCAACGGCCGGATGCGCTTCCGGCGGCCCGAGCCCACCTTCGGCTTCGGCGGCCCGCCGATCGAGAAGTTCGCAGTTCCCGACGCCCCGACGTACTGACGAACCGGAACCTCGCGCACCGGCCCGGTGTACAGGGTCGGTGCCGAGGTTCTTCGTCCTCGCCGCAGCCGTCGCTGCGCTCGTCTGGCCGGCGGCCGCCTCTCCGGCGACGTTCGGCGAGCAACGCGTCCTCCTGATGCTGACGACCTGGGGGCCCGAGCCGTACGCCCAGGTGCAGATCCGCGGCCAGCTCGACGAGGCGGCGGCGTTCGTGCGCAGCACGTCGTACGGCAAGACCTGGATCACGGGTGACGTGACGCCGTGGCTCCACGCGCTCGGATCGAGGCCGGCCTGCGACACCTCGGCGATCGCGGCTGCGGCACGGTCGGCGGCCCGCGCAGCCGGCTACGACCTCTCGAGCTACACCACGCTGGGCGTCGCCATGCCCCGTCTCGACGCCTGCGCCTGGGGTGGTGCCTACTTCCCGCCCGGCATCTGGCTGAACGGTCGCTGGGACCGGCAGGTGATCGTCCACGAGCTCGGGCACACGTACGGCGTGAGCGAGGAAGGGTCGGCGTGGGTCTGCGACCCGGGCTGCCACGCGGAGCCGTACCTGAACCCGTTCAGCGTCATGGGCCACGGCCTGAGCGACTACGGCGCGTGGGAAAAGCACCAGTTCGGCTGGCTCGATCGGATCGCCGAGCCGCAGGCGCGCCTCTCGCTCGCTGCGATCGACCGGCCCGCCACGGGCGCCCAGGCGCAGGCTCTTCGCGTGCTCGCCGCCGGCGACGAGTACTGGTTCGAGTACCGGCCTCCTGCGCCCGCGTGGCCCTACGCCGACGACGGCTCGCCGGGCGTCGCCGTGCACGCCGGAGCGAACGGTCTCGGGGAGGCCGGTCGCTTCCCCGGTCGGAACCTGTTGCTGTACGACCCGGTGCGACGCGGCCGGACGGCCATTCAGGCCGGTGAGACGTTCACCGCACGCGGGGCGTTCTCGCTTCGGGTCGAGTCGACCGGCGAGAGCGCTGCCGACGTCGCGTTCCGCTGGACCGACCGCACCCGTCCGGCGCGGCCGCGGATCCTCGCCGTTCGCGTCAGGCGCGGCCGGCTCTTCGTCCGGTGGCGGCGCGGCGTCGAGCGTGGGAGCGGCATCGCCGCACACGACGTCCTGGTCGACGGCCGGCGCGTCGCGCGGGTCCTCGCAGAGCGCTCCGTCGCGGGTCTGCTCGTCGCGAACGAAGACCGGCTGACGGCCCGGGTAGGCACCGGGCGCCACAGGGTCCAGGTCTTCGCCGTCGACCGGGCGGGCAACCGGAGCCGACCCGCGGTCAGCCGAGCCTAGGCCGCCTTCTCAGGGATCGGGAAGGCGGGCGGATCGTCCGACGACTCCCGCGATGAGACGCGCCGCCCGCGCCGTTCCGCTGCTCGCTGCCGTGGCGCTCGTTCTGGCCGGGCTTCTGTCTGCCGGAACGGGTGATTCCCGGTCGCTCAGGGAATGACGGGATTCGTGCCGGCCGCTCCGGGCGCTCGGCGCCGCATCCGGAGCAGCAGGCCGCTTCAACGCACGCTGCAGCCCGGACTCCACACGCTGTGCGTGACCGCCTGGGATCGGGCGGGCACTCGCGGTCGCGCCTGCGCGCGGTACCGCGTCCGCTGACCGCCGAGCCCGACTAGGTTTCCGCCGTGCGGATCCGCGGTGAGCGCAGCTTCGAGGCACCGCCGGACCTCGTCTACCGGGCGCTGACGGACCCGACCGAGATGGCGGCGGCCTTCACTGCCATCGAACGGATCGAGGCGGAGTCCGACGAGTGGACGGTGATCGTCCGGCCGCCGCTCCCGGGCGCCTTCCGGTTGCGCTTCTCGGTGCGCTTCGAGGACCTCAGGAATCCGGAGCACGCACGGCTGCTCGCTTGGGGCAAGAGCCTGGGCGGGCGGATCTCGGTCGACAGCTCCTTCGAGCTTCGACCCGAGGGCGACGGGACGCTCATGAGCTGGCAGGCCGAGGTGGATGCGGCCGGCATCTTCAGCGGGCTCGGCAGCCAGGCCTTGGGCCCCGTGGCGACGGCTCAGGCCGAGCGGGCCCTCGAGCGCATCGCGAGGAATCTGGGAGCTAGAGCTCGCTGACCGCAGCGTGGCGCGAGGCGATGCAGGCCTGCGCCCACTGCTCCGCGACGACCACGATCCGAACGCCCAGGTCGTGCAGCTCGTCCGGGTGGGACGGCAGTGCTTCGTCCGGGATCTCGATCCGGACCTGGTGGATCGACGCCTCCGACCGGCCGTCGATCTCATGGCGATCCTCGGAGACGATCGACACCGCGCCGACGACCTGATCCAGGAGCGACGCGGCGAGGTCGTCGATCTCCGCCGGCGTTGCCTCCCGGCCCGCGTAGACCCCGAAGTTCACCCTGACTTCGAGTGCCGGCGGCTGGCGTCCCTGGACGGCGAAGGCAAGTACGGGTTCGACCCCCATCTCGCCTCTTGCTACCCGAAACCCATACGCACCTAACGTTCGCGCGGCTCCCACCGGAACCTCCGGACAGCGAGCACAGCGCCGGCGACGCCCCAGGCCGCGACGATCGCGATCGCCGCCGGGTGCTGCCAGAACGGTTCGTCGAACACCATCACGTCGCGCACGAGCCGGAT
>DASTCG010000043.1:0-11137 GCA_035711385.1 Gaiellaceae bacterium | reverse complement strand
GGCGTCGGGTTTCGAGAGGAGCTGTTGGTCGACCCGCCCGACGATGGCGACGCGGTCGCCGAGCTGGATCACGAGCGGCCGAAGGTCGAGGACGAGGTTGCCGTTTCGCGTCTCGATGGCTCCGGTGTCGTCCTCGAGGAGGCGGATGAGGTTCCTGTGGGCCAAGGTGACCGAGCGGACCCAGAGCTCCTGCACTCGCGGACGCTCGAGCAGGGCAGGGGCTGCCCGGTCGGCGCCGATTCGCACGGCGCCGGCGATCACGGGGGCGAGCGCCTGCTGGTCGGGCGGAAGGCGCTCGCGCAGCAGCGCATCGACGTCGACGTTCGCGTAGAACTGGTCGACGAGCTCCGCCGCGACCTGGTCGCGGATCACCGGATCGGCGATCATCTCGTTGGCCATCTGCTCGACGCTGTTCGTATCGAGCGCCTGGAAGCGGATGTAGCCCGCGACAAGCGCGAGGATCGTGAAGATCGCGCCGAGCACGACGAGAGCCCAGACAGCGATCGAGCGGCCCATGCGTAAGGTGCTACCGCGGATCGCCCGCTCGCGTCATCGTCCCATCTGGACTATTGATCGTTCGCTACATCGGTCATGCAACCGTGCTCTTCGACCTGGACGGCGTCCGGCTGTTGACCGATCCGCTGCTGCGCAACCGGGTGGCGCACCTCCGCCGCGCCGTGCCGCTCGAAGGCCCGCAGCCGGAACCTGACGTCGTCCTGATCTCGCACGGGCATCACGACCACCTCGACCTTCCATCGCTCCGGATGCTCCGTCCCGCGCGCGTGGTGGCGCCGGTCGGGCTCGCCGGCGCGCTCGCGGAGTTCGAGGTCGAGACCGTGGAGGAGGGGGACGACGTGCAGGTCGGGCCGGTAATCGTGCGCGCCACGCACGCCGAGCACGAGGGCGGCCGTCCGCCCTTCGGCAGCGAAGGCACAACGCTCGGCTATGCGATCCTCGGGTCGAAGCGGGCGTTCTTCGCGGCGGACACCGAGCTCTTCGACGGCATGCAGGGGCTGGTGGAGGACCTCGACGTGGCACTCGTGCCGATCTGGGGCTGGGGCCCCTCCCTCGGGCGTGGGAAGCACCTGAACCCGGAGACGGCTGCCGAGGCCGTTCGCCGGCTCGCTCCGCGGATCGCGATTCCGATCCACTGGGGCACCTACCGGCCGTTTCACCGCGGGGCCGGGGCCCGATTCCTGACCGCCCCGGCCGAAGCGTTCGCCCGCGCCGCAGCGGTGACCGCGCCCGGCGTGGAGATCCGGATCTTGCGTCCCGGCGAGGAGCTGGCCCTCGACTAGTGAGAAACCGCGGCCTTCAGGATGATGATCGAAAGGCCGAGCGCGAGATTGACCGCCACGCTGAGGAGGGTCGCAAACCGGCTCATGTGCTCGACGCCCGCGTAGCGGAAGCCCTGGACGACCAGGGCACTCAGGGCGAGCAGGACGGCGACCCAGCTCGCCGTCG
Organism: Gaiellaceae bacterium; assembly: GCA_035711385.1. GTDB lineage: Bacteria > Actinomycetota > Thermoleophilia > Gaiellales > Gaiellaceae > JACDAN01. The sequence continues at coordinate 9,673 of DASTCG010000043.1, read as the reverse complement.
ACGCCTTGAACACGCCCAGCGCACCGAGGGCGAGGGCGGTCACCGGCGCGACCGCCGCGAGCGGGATCGCGAACTCGCGGCGCACGATCGATGTGATCTCAGCCCGATCGAGGCGTCGGTTCAGCGCGATGGTCTCGGCAATCGCATGGGAGTACACGTGGGCGATCCAGAAGACGAGCACCGTCGTCGTCACGATCACGGCGAGCTTGCCCGGGTCCGTCTTTTCGGGCGCGCCGGCCGCCAACGCCGACATGACGACGATCGTGCCGTAGACGGTGCCGGCGATCGTGTCCGGCCGGCCGAAGAGCAGGGTCTGAATCCGGCTCACTGTCTCTGCTCGAGCCGCTCGAGCCGCTGTTCGATCCGCTCGAGGACCACCGCCTGCTCGTGCTCGAGCTGCTCGATCCGATCCTGGTCCGACTGGCGCCGCTTGGAGATGAGGCTGGAGACGATCAGACTCGTCAGAGTCGGGATGAGCGCGAGCCCGGTGAGCATCAGCCCGGCGGCGACGACGCGGCCCTCGGAGGACTTGGGGACGACGTCCCCGTAACCGACGGTCGTCACGGTCACCACCGCCCACCAGTAGGCAACACCGAGGCTCGTGAAGACTTCGGGCTCGACGATTCGCTCCAGCGCCCCCGCGATGAGCACGAGAGTGAGCGCAACGACGATCACCGACCCGACTGCGCGCTTCAGCGAGAGGCGCTCGTACCACGTCTCCACGCGTCGCTCCATCCGGGTGGACATGGGACGAAGTTCGCGCTCAAGAGGCCCGGCCCTTGTCCGCTCCGCGTCGTAGACTCGTACCGTGCTGCTGAACCCGGTCTCGTCGAAGGTCGACTTCGGCCTCGCGGAAGCGGAGGCGCTCGCGGCGACCTGGTGGATCTATCTGGTCGCCGGGATCGTCTCGCTCGTCTTCGGTGCGATCATCCTCAGCGTGGACTGGGGCATCGACAGCCTGGCCGCGTTCCTCGGCGTCCTGCTCATCCTCCAGGGGCTCGCGTGGCTCACGCTGAAGCCGCTCGACGACGGCGACCGCAGAACGAACGTCGTCGCCGGCCTGCTCGGAGCCGGTGCCGGCCTCGCGCTCCTCGTCTGGCCGGACAAGGGCCTGTACCTGGTTGCCATCTTCGTCGGCGTCTGGATCGTCATGAGCGGCGTCATCCACGTGGTCGGGGCGATCGTCAACAGGCAGGCGCCCCACTGGTGGCTCGTCCTCGTCCTCGGCCTGGTCGAGATCCCGATCGGGATCTGGCTGCTCCGGCGCCCCGGGATGACGCTTGCGATCCTCATCACGCTCGTGGGGATCTGGGCGATCGTGACCGGCGTCTGGCAGTGCATGATCGCCTTCGAGCTCCGGAAGCTCCCGCAGCGCCTGCAGCGCCTGCGACCGGCGTAGCTCCGCGAGGGGCTACCACGCCAGCCCCTCCTGCCTACTCGAGCGCCTGGATCAGGACCGCGACCGCGAACCCCAGCGTCGTGAGGAGGCCGGCCGCCCGGCCGCCCTTCTCGAACGCCTCCGGCATCATCGTGTCGGCCAGCATCGTCAGGATCGCTCCGGCCGCGAACGCGAGCACGAACGCGATCGCGTCCGGCGGCGCACCTCCGAAGAGCCCGTTGCCGAGCGCCGCGGCGAGGCCCGCGACCACGGTCACGCCCGCCCACAGCCAGTAGATGCGGGACGTCTTCCAACCCGACAGCGCGAGGCCGGACGTCGCCGCCGCCGACTCCGGGAGATTCGACAGGAAGACGGCAGCGATGAACGCGGCGCTGATGCCCTCGCCCTCGAGCAGGTTGATCCCTACCACGAACGACTCGGGAATCCCGTCGAGGACGATGCCGAGCACGATCGCGAGCGCTACACCGCCGGCCTGGCGTCCGGCCATGCTCTTGCGGGCATCGCCGCCCATGCGGTCGACGACGGTGTCCCCGGCGTAGAAGGTCAGCGAGCCGGCGAAGAGCCCGGCGGCCGCCGTCCACCGGCGGTCCGCAAGCCCGCCGGCCTCCAGGAAGAGCTCATAGGCGACCGCGCTGATGAGAACGCCCGCGCCGAACGCGATCACGAGCCCGAGGACCCGCTCGCTCAAATGGAGCTTTAGCGCCAGGAGGGCGCCGATCAGCAGCGACGAGCTGGCCAGCGCCCCCCAGAAGAACGCCTCGATCAGTAACGGTCACCCGCGGTCAGCCAGGCGACGAAGGCGAGCGGGATCGACAGCGTGCCGACGAGGATGCCGATCAGCACGAAGTCCATGGCGATCAGGACGACCGCCAACAGGAAGCCCAGGATGACGATCCCGGCGGCGATGAGGCCCGGCCGCCCGCGGTCGACTGTGCTCACGTATCTCCTTTCGGTCTCGGTTCGGTCGTGTTACGTCGCTTCCAGCGCGCCCGGCCGCGTCAGCGACCAGATGACCCAGGAGGCGAGGGCGATTTCAAGCAGGGCCCAGAACGGGTAGTAGGGGATGAAGAAGAAGTTCGCGACGGCGCTGACAACGGCCAGGACGATCGCGATGACTCCCGCCCACGCACGCCCGGCGAAGAGGTAGAACCCGGCGATCAGCACCAGGATGCCGATCAGAAGGTGAATCCATCCCCAGGCGGTGGTGTCGAAGTTGAACGTGTAGTTCTTCGAGACGACGTAGAAGTTGTCGTCGACGATCGCGACCAGGCCGGCGATCGTCTGGAACGCGCCGATCATGATCATCATCACGGCCGCGAACGTGATCCCGCCGACGGCCCACGCCGACATCTCCGGCACGTCGCTTCTGGCGTCGTACTGCGTCATGGGGACTCCTTTCGTCGCTTCACCCGCGACGCTACGAGAGCGCCGATCGTGTCACATCGTCCCGTCGGGATGAACGCCCCCGCCGGTTCTGAGGCGATCATCCCATGATGGACGCAGCGACGGAGACGAAGCGGCGGGGCCGGGGTTCCAGGCGCCGGCTCCTGGTCGGAGCGCTGGGCGCGGCGATCATCCTGGCCACCTTCGTGTTCCTCCTCCCGAGGATCGCGGACTACCGGGACGTCTGGGACGTGGTCAAGGACCTCTCTTGGCCCTGGGCGCTGGCGCTCGGCGGCGCGACGCTGCTCAACCTCCTCACCTTCGCGCCGCCCTGGATGGTTGCGCTCCCCGGGATCTCGTTCCGCCAGGCCCTGGCGCTGACGCAGATGTCGACGGCGCTCTCGATCGTGGTTCCGGGCGGCGCCGCGGTCGGGATCGCAGGCTCGGTCGGGATCCTCCGGCGCTGGGGGTTCCACCGGAGGGCGATCGGTCGTGCGGTGACGCTCGTCAGCCTCTGGAGCCAGTTCGCGAACCTCGCCTATCCGATCGTCGCCGTGTTCCTCCTGGCGACGCAAGGCGGCCGCTCGCCGTTGCTCTCCACGACCGCGTTCGTCGGCGCCGCCATCCTGGGGATCGCCGTTGCGGCACTCGTCGTCGTTCTCGCGAGCGACCGGACCGCCACCGACGTCGGCGACCTGACGGCCCGCCTCGCGAGCTGGGTGAAGGGCAAGGTCGGGCGTGCGCCGGTGACCTGGAGCGGGGCGAGCTTCGACCGGTTCCGACTCGAGGCCGTCGACCTCCTCCGCCGCCGCTGGCACGCGCTGACGCTGGCGACCCTGGCGGGGACGCTGAGCGTTTTCGTCGTCTTCCTCGTCTCCTTGCGCGCGCTCGACGTGCCCTCGTCCGAGGTGACGGCCGTCGAGGCCTTCGCGGCGTGGTCCCTCGCGCGGCTGCTCGGCTCGATCCCGATCACTCCGGGCGGCATCGGCATCGTCGAGCTCGGCCTGACCGGCGCGCTCGTCGGCTTCGGCGGCAACAATGCCGGCGTCGTCGCGGCCGTGCTCGTCTACCGCTTCCTCACGATCGTCCCGACCGTGCTGCTCGGCCTGGCCGCGACCTCGCTCTTGAACCGGGAGGCACGCCGAGCCACATTGTCGGCATGAACAGCGCGCTCGTCCTCGCCGTCGGCGTCGCCGTGAGCCCGATCCCGGTCGCGGTCGTGACCCTCATCCTGAGCGGGGGCCGCCCCAGGCTGGGGTCGGCGTTCGCGCTCGGCTGGATCGCCGGTGTGACAGGCTCCCTTGCGGTCCTCGTCGCGCTCGTCAGCGTCGCCGACACCTCTGACGAGACGCCGCTCTGGATCTCCCTGGCAGAGCTCGGTCTCGGCCTCGTCTTCCTCGGCCTCGCCGCCCACGTCTGGCGCAGCCGCCACCGTCCACGCCCTGCCGGCGCGCCGCCGAGGTGGCTCACCGCGCTCGACCGTTTGACGCCGATGCGGTCTGCCGGGCTCGGGCTCCTGCTCTCTGCGGCCAACCCCAAGAACCTCGCTCTGGCGCTGGCAGCAGCCATCTCGATCGCCGCGGCCAACGAGAGCTCGGCGGCGACGGCGGTGACCGTGATCCTCTTTGCGTCGGTCGGAACGGTGGGAGTTGCCGTTCCTCTGGCGGTCTCGGCCGCCGCCCCGGAACGGTCGCGATCCGCCCTCTCGACCTTTCGCGACTGGCTGCTCCACCACGACGCGGCCGTGCTGACCGTCCTCGGAATCGTGGTCGGCGCGAAGCTCTGCTACGACGGCGTCACTGCGCTCTAGAGGCCGAGGCAGCCGGAGCGGCCGCTTCCTCGAGCAGCCGGCGCCAGCTCTTCAGGAGCGCGTGCGTGCTCGCCGCACCGACGATCGGCTCGTCGGGTGCCGGAAGCTCGGCCGGAAAGAGGATGAACGCGCGGGTCTGGGGCCCGCCCAGCCCGCCGTGGAAGGAGATGAGCTCCTCGAAAGCGCATCCCTCGTCCAGGTCCGGGTCGTAGAAGCTCCCGACCATCAGGTCGGCGACGTTTGAGAAGCCGTCCGTCCGGAGCAGGTGGCGTGCGGCGTTCGGCGAGAAGCGCGCGAGCGGATCGTCACCGTCGACCCGCCCCTCCGAGAGGTAGTTGACGCCTCCGCCGCCGAGCGCGACGGCGCCGTGGACGCTGGAACGGCCGAGGATCCAGCCGACGTGCGGATGCTCCCGAAGCGCCTGGAGCAGCCGTGGATGCCGCTCGGAGATCTCCTCGAGCGTGAGCCTCCGACGCTCCTCCATCAGGTAGACGAGACCGAGGTTGCCCGAGCCGAGCACGACGACCTCCTGCTCGGAGACGTCCTTCTTCGAGCGCTTCTTCGAGGGTTGTGTGCCCGTCGCCTCACCGATCGCGTGGCCGACCATGGCCTGCTGCTCGTCGCCGCCCGCGAGCTCCCGGACCTGTCCTCCCTCGATCGAGCGAGAAACGAGGTCGTCGAGGCCGTAGCCGTTCCGCTGTTTGAAGGTCGCGCCCTGGGTCTGCCCGTGGTCGGAGAGCACGACGATCTCGTACGGGCGGGGGGCGTACCGGCGCGCGCGGTCGATGCGCCCGAACTGCTGGTCGAGCTTCCTCAGCGCCTCCAGCGTGTCCGCGCGCTCGAGCCCGGAGTGGTGCGCGACCTCGTCGTAGCTCGAGAACGTCGCATAGACGGCGGGCCGCCCGCGCATCATGTCCGTGAGAACTCCGTAGATGATCAGGTCGCGGACGACGACGCACATCGCCCCGCGCATGAACGGGTAGAGGCCGCCGCGATGCCCGCGCGGGCGAACGTCCCTCCGCCGTGCGCGGAGCGCGGCGAGCCACTCGAGAACGACCTCCCAGCCGAAGAGGACGAGCGCCCGCGTGACGTTGAAGCCGTTCGCGAAGAAGGCCCGATATCCGGGATTGGCGCGCTTCTCCGCCTCGATCCGGCTGACCGTCAGAATGGCCTCGTCCGCCTCCCCCGAGAGCAGGTTCCCCCGGCTCGACCCGCCGTCGCGAAGGAGACCGTCGCCCGTGGAGTGCTCCTGCTCGATGCGGGCGCAGTCGTCCGGGGCCGAGCACGCCATGAGGATCCCCGTCTCCTTGTCGACCCAGCGGAAAGCGGGAATGTTCTCGTTCGACCCTAGGAGGATCCCGGCCTGACTGGCCCCGGTCTGGGACGAGAGGTCGGTCTCCCACTCCACGATCCGATGCGTGTCCTCCGCGAGCCAGCGGGCCATGTTCGGTGCGTTCCCGTCGCGCATCGCCCGCCGGAGCACCGGCAGCGCGAGCCCGTCGATTTCGAGGAAGATGATTCCCGGGACGTCGGTGCGCTCGCCGCCGCCCTGACGCGCGGCGATCCGCTGCACGACGCGGATCGAGTACGTATCGTCGTCGTTCGTCCCGAAGATCACGTCGAGGACGACGCTCACCGCGGCGACAACGAGTGCCGCCGCCAGCGCCCACCAGAAGCTGTCGACCTCGTAGGACGTGATGATGTCGCTCGCCACGACGAGGACGAGGGCATTCAGGAGCAGCACGAGCACGAAGCCCAGTGCGACGGTGAACGGAAGCCGGAGCGCAGCGAGGATCGGCGGGAGCACGGCGTTCAGGGCGGCCACGCAAACCGCCATGAGGACGGCGCCGCTCCAGTCGGCGACGTCGACGCCCGGGAGGATGGCGGCGGCGAACCACAGCGCGACCGCGGTGGACGCCCACGAGAGAAGCAGCCTCAGCGGCTTGAACCGCGGACGCTCGGGCGTCCAGGTCACGGCCTGACCGTACTCAGGCATCGGCCGTGTCCTGACTCGCCTTGGCCTCTTCCTTGGCCGCCTTCTTTTCCGCCTTCCTCTCGGCGCGCTGCTCCTTCTGCTCGGCGACCTTGACCTTGGCGTCGTCGTAGGAGCCCTTGACGAGCAGCTTGCCGCCGCTCCACCCGAACGCCCAGACGACGAGCACGAGGGCGAAGCCGATGTTCCACACGGTGATTGCGAGCTGCTGGCCGAGCGAGTACGCCGTCGCGGTTGCGGCGTCCGTTTCATTGCGTAGCGAAAGCGTGTTCACGGCCTGGTTGATCCCAACTCCGCCCGGCGTGGCCGACACCGTGTTCGCGAGCGAGTTGCCGCCGATCACCGACATGATCGTGTGGAAGGTGACGGGGATCCCGTAGGCCGCGAGGAAGATCCCCGTGACGCCGAGCTTCGCCAACCAGGCGCCGAACGAGGGCAGCACCACCTTCAGCAGGTAGTCGCGCGGCCGCGCGAGGATCGCCCCGCCCTGCTTCGCCTTCAACCAGAGGCCCTGAAGCCTCCGCCAGAAGATCCGCCCGAGGATGAACAGCAGGAAAGCCGCCCCCACCAGGACCAGCCCGATGGCGACCGGATGATCGTGCGGGAGTCCGAGCTGCAGGTTGAACGACCCCGGGACCGAGAGGAAGAGGTACAGGTAGACGAACGTCCCCGCGACGGTGAAGAAGATCTTCTGCACCACCATGCCGCCGACGACGCCGGCGAACGTGGCGCCCGCGATCATCGCCGTGAACATCAGCAGCATCGTGAAGGTGCCCAGGTTGGCGGGGAGGAAGCCGTTCAGCGCGATTCCCGCCGAGTAGGCGGCGAGCACCTGGAGGTACCCCACGGAGCCCCTCGGATAGGCGGCGCGGAGGATGTAGTACCAGCCGACCGCGGTCAGCGTCGTCTGCACCGTTTGCACCGCCCAGCCTGCGAGCAGGTACTGGAACGGGACTTCGGTGAGGGCGTCCCAGACATCGCTCAGCCAGCCTTTGATGTCGACACCGAGGAGGCGAAGAACGACGACGGCAGCCGCGACACCGAGCAGCCAGAGCACCACCTTGCCGAGGCGCCTCGGCCTCGACGGGTCGTTGAACGGGAGAAGGCGCCACCGCCTCACGGGGGGCGGCTCGGCGACGCCGACGTCCGCGCTGCTCGCCATCAAGGCACAGCTTCCCAGCCCGGGCGGCCGACGCATCGTCCGATCGGTGTGATTCATGCGATTTGGGTGATGCTCGCACCGTCGTCCGGCGCTTCCATCGAACGGACGACGGGAGGGGCCAGATGGCGGATGCAACGGCGGACTTCTTCGAGGCCCTCGGGTCCCGCGGCCGCGACCCTCGGATCCAGAAGGTGAAGGGGACGCTGCGGTTCGATCTCACCGACGGGAGCCGCACGACGCGGTGGCTGCTCTCGTTCGACAGGGGCGAGCTCGGCGTCTCCCATCGGAGCACCAAGGCGGATTGCGTCGTCCGCATGGACAAGGCGCTCTTCGACAGCATGGCGCGTGGTGAGATGAATCCATTCGCGGCCGTGCTCCGGGGCGCCGTCGAGGTCCGCGGCAATCCCGAGCTCCTCGTGCTCTTCCGGCGACTCGCCACGGCTCCGCCAACGCCGGCATGAACGACGGGCTCGTCAAGATCTTGGACGGCAACACTTTCGTCGTCAGCGACGAGCGTGGCGACATCGAGGCCTCGTTGACCGACCCGACCGGGCTGTTCTCGTTCGACAGCCGGTTTCTCTCGACCTGGATCCTCACCGTGGACGGCGAGCGGCTCAACTCGCTCTCGGTCGACGACCTCCAGTACTTCGAGACGCGCTTCTTCCTCGTACCCGGCACCGGCACCGTCTACGTGGACGCCAAGCTGTCGGTCATCCGCCGGAGGGCGGTCGGCGATGGGTTCCACGAGGAGCTGACGATCCTCAACCACCACGACGAGCCCGTCGACCTCACGGTTCGCATCGAGGCCGGGAGCGACTTCGCCGACCTGTTCGAGGTCAAGGACGCCCTCGAGAAGAAGGGGAGCTACTCCACCCGGGTCGAGCGGGGCCGCCTCGTGCTCGGGTACGAGCGCGAGACCTTCAACCGACAGACCACGATCTCGGCCTCCGCGCGCGCAAAGCTCGACGAGCACGGCCTGACCTTCGTGGTGCACATCGAGCCGCACGGCTCGTGGACGACCGACCTGGACGTCGTGACCGCCGCGGGCCCGGGGGGCACGTACACGCATCCGAAGTACATGCGCGGCGAGCGGCGTCCTCAGCCGAACATGGAGCGCAGCCTGGAGCGGTGGATGGCCGACGCGCCGACGCTCGAGACCGACTGGGACGCGCTCAAGTCCACCTACAGGCGCAGCCTCGTGGACCTCGCCGCCCTGCGCTTCTCGCCGCCCGTCTCCGGAGGCCGCAGCCTGCCGGCCGCAGGGCTGCCCTGGTTCATGACGATGTTCGGGCGCGACAGCATCCTGACAAGCCTCCAGGCACTGCCGTTTACGCCAGAGCTGGCGGCGACCACGCTGAAGGCGCTCGGCGCCTGGCAGGGAAACCGCGTCGACGACTTCCGCGACGAGGATCCCGGTCGGATCCTCCACGAGCTGCGCTACGGGGAGCTGACCGCCTTCGAGGAGCGGCCGCACTCGCCGTACTACGGGAGCGCCGACGCGACGCCGCTCTACGTCGTCCTCCTCGACGAGTACGAGCGCTGGACGGGAGACCGGAAGCTCGCGCGCGACCTGGAGCTGGAGGCGCGTGCCGCCCTGAACTGGATCGACGAGTACGCCGACCTGATGGGGAACGGCTACATCTCCTATCGGCGGCGGAACGAGGAGACCGGCCTCGAGAACCAGTGCTGGAAGGACTCCTGGGACTCGATCTCGTACCGGGACGGCCGGCTCCCCGGCTTCCCGCGCGCAACGGCCGAGCTCCAGGGCTACGCCTACGACGCAAAGGTGCGCGGCGCCCGCCTCGCGCGGCTCGTCTGGAAGGACCCCGAGCTCGCGGACCGCCTCGAGCTCGAGGCTGCCTCGCTCAAGCGGCGCTTCAACCGCGACTTCTGGGTCGAGGACGGCGAATACTTCGCCCTTGCGCT
>DASTCG010000042.1:0-12363 GCA_035711385.1 Gaiellaceae bacterium | reverse complement strand
TTCTTCACCAGGAACAAGCTGAGCGACCTCGTTCCCGGAAACGGGGACCGCGCCGCGGCCCTCGAGTCACCCTCCGAGCGGGGCAGGCACCTCCGGGAGATGCTGGACGAGCTCGGCCCGACGTTCGTCAAGTTCGGCCAGCTGCTCTCGATGCGGCCGGACGTCCTGCCGCCGGACATCATCGCCGAGCTCCGGGGCCTCCAGGACGACGTCACGCCGTTCCCGTTCGAGGAGGCCGCCCGGATGATCGAGGACGAGCTGGGCCAGCCGGTCGAGCGGCTCTTCCTGGAGTTCGAGCCGGTGCCGATCGCGGCCGCCTCGATCGGCCAGGTGCACCGCGCGGTGCTCCCGAACGGGCGCCGCGTGGCGGTGAAGGTGCAGCGGACGTCCGCGCCGCGGCAGATCGAGGCCGACCTGAACCTGATGTACCAGGCGGCCCGCCTCGCAAAGGAGCGGGTGCGGGCGCTGGACTTCATCGACGCCCAGGGGCTCGTGGACGAGTTCGCGCGCTCGATCCGCCAGGAGCTCGACTACCGGCTGGAGGCCCGGAACGCCGAGACACTCCGTAAGAACTTCTCCGGCCATCCGCACGTCAGCGTCCCGAAGGTGTACTGGAGCTACACCCGTCCTCGTGTGCTCACCCTCGAGTACCTCGACGGCACGCAACTGGCCGACGTCGACGAGCTCGGCTACTCGCCCGAGGAGCGGCGCCGCCTTGCCGAGGTGCTCACCCAGGCGTGGATGACGATGATCTTCCGGCACGGGTTCTTCCACGGCGACCCGCACCCGGCGAACATCCTCGTCTTCGCACCCGACCGGATCGGCCTCGTCGACTTCGGCCTCGCCGGCAAGCTCACGGACGAGGACGTGACCAAGGCGACGCGGCTCTTCATCGACGTCGCCCACGAGAACATCGAGGCGCTGCCGCGCCGGCTCGGCGACCTCGGCGTCCGCTACCCGAAGGAGCGCGAGGAGGAGTTCGTCGCCGAGCTGCGCGAGCTCTTCTATCGCTACTACGGCGCAACGCTCGAGGAGATCGACCCGATGCAGGTCGTTCGTGAGGCGTTCGGGATGATCTACCGGATGAACCTGCGGCTGCCGACGCGGTTCGTCCTGCTCGACCGCGCGATCGCGACCCTCGGGTCGGTCGGCATCGAGCTCTCGCCCGACTTCAACGTCTTCGAGGTCGCGAGGCCGTACGCCCGCAACCTCATGCTCCAGCGCTACACGCCGGCGCGGGTCGCCGCGAGGGCGCGAAGGGAGACGTGGAACCTCGCCCGGATCGGGGCCGAGCTGCCCTATCAGGTGCACGACGTGCTGGAGCAGGCCCGGGACGGCCAGATCGAGGTGGGCTTCGTCCACAAGGGCCTGGACGAGTTCATGCACCGCATGGACATCGTCGCCAACCGGCTGATCGTCGCGCTCGTCGTCACCGGCGGGTTGATCGGCTCCAGCCTGATCGGGATCTTCGCGGAGGACGGCCCGCAGCTCCTCGGCGTGCACGTGCTGTCGGTCATCGGCTTCGTCCTCTCCGGAATCCTCGGCGTCTGGCTCCTCTGGGGCGTGATCCGCTCCGGCCGGCTCTAACCGGTCCGCAACCGGGGCCGGGTTCCCCCGTACGAGGGACGCGAGCGGCGCGTCCGAGGGCGGATAGTGCGTGTGATGCGGCGCCATCTCAGCCTGCCCGGAACCCCGGCGTGGCCGTCCGCGATCTCGGTCGCGCTGCTCACCGGGGTCGCCCTGTACGTCGTGCTGCTCCTGACCGACGTCGGGGGCACCGACTACAGCGGCGTGCGGGACGTCGGCTTCTACAACGCGATGCTGGTCGCTGCTGCGACGTTCTGCCTTGCGCGTGCGGCCTTCGTGACCGAGATGCGCCTTCCGTGGGCGCTCGTCGGGCTCGGCCTCGCAGCCTGGGTGATCGGAGACCTGTATTACGAGGTCGCGTTCAAGAACGCGGACGAGGTGCCGTTTCCGTCGGTCGCGGACGCCTTCTATCTCGCGTTCTATCCACCCGTCTACGCCGGGCTCGCCCTGCTCCTCCGCAGCCGGCTCCAGGACGTCCGCGTCGACCTCTGGGCGGACGGCGTCATCGCGGGGCTGACGATCGCGGCGCTCGGGGCCGCGCTCGTCTTCGGCGTCGTCGTGGACACGACCGGCGGGGATCCGCTGACCGTCTGGACCAACCTCGCCTACCCGGTCGGCGATCTCGGGCTGATCGCCGTCGTCACCGTCGTCCTGGCGATGACCGGCTGGATGGTCGACCGGGCGTGGATGTGCATCCTCCTGGGCTGCTTCGTCTTCGGCGTGGCGGACACCGCCTACCTCTATACGACGGCCAAGGGCACCTACGAAGAAGGGTCGCTGCTCGACGCCGGCTGGGTGGCGGGGATCGCGCTGGTCGCCATCGCCGCGTGGCAGCCGCGACGGCCCGTGGTCGCGATGCGCGTCGACGGCTTCTCGGCGTTCGCACTGCCGACCTTCTTCGGGAGCGTGGCTCTCGTCCTGCTGGTCTACGACCACTTCCGCCCGCTCAACACCTTCGCGCTCGTGCTCGTGACCTCTGCGCTCGTCGCGGTCATCGTCCGGATGGCGCTGACGTTCCGGCGGAACGCCCACCTGCTCGAGTCCAGCCGACGCGATGCCGAGACCGACGCACTGACCGGCCTTGCGAACCGGCGCCGGCTGCTCCTCGATCTCGAGAACCGGACCGAGGCCGGCGTCCCCACGATCCTCCTGCTCTACGACCTCGACGGCTTCAAGTCCTACAACGACGCCTTCGGCCACCCGGCCGGCGACGCGCTGCTCCACCGCCTCGCGCTGCGTCTCTCCGCCGCAGCAGAGCCGTACGGGTGCGCCTACCGGATGGGCGGCGACGAGTTCTGCGTGATCGCGGAGGGGAACACCTTCGACCGCGGCCGGATCGTCTCCGAGACACTCAGGGCCCTTCGCGATTCCGGCGAGGGCTTCGAGATCGGATCCGCCTACGGCGCGGCGATCCTTCCCGACGAGGCGACCGACCTCTCCGAGGCGATGCGGATCGCCGACACACGCCTCTACGGCAACAAGGACAGCAGGCGCGCCTCCGCCGGGCGGCAGACACGCGAGGTGCTCCTGAGCGTGCTCAACGAGCGCGACGCCGGCCTGCGGGGCCACCACTCGGCGGTCGCCCGCCTGGCGCAGGCGGTCGGCGAGAAGCTCGGGCTGGCCGAGCCGGAGCTCCAGGACCTCAACCTCGCGGCCGAGCTCCACGACATCGGCAAGCTGGCGATTCCCGACTCGATCCTGTCGAAGGCGGGGCCGCTCACCGAGGACGAGTGGGTCTTCGTGCACCGCCACACCGTGATCGGCGAGCGGATCCTCTCCTCGGCACCGGCCCTTGCCCGGGTCTCACAGTTCGTCAGGTCGACGCACGAACGGATGGACGGCCTCGGCTATCCCGACGGCCTCGCCGGCGAGCAGGTCCCGATCCTCTCGCGGATCGTCTCCGTCTGCGACGCGTTCCACGCCATGGTCGAGGCGCGGCCGTACCGGCCGGCGATGAGCGAGGAGCACACGCTCGCCGAGCTCCGCCGGTGCAGCGGGTCTCAGTTCGACCCGGCGGTGGTCGAGGCGCTCGTCGAGGTCACCCGCGAGCAGGGTCTTCAGCTGGTCGCTTAGGGCTCGTTTTCGGAATGTGGCTCGTCGCCAGGGTGCGATGGGTGGATGCCAGGCCCGGACGCAGACCGCGTCCATATCGAGGAGATCTGGGCGCGGTTGAGGGCGGCGCCAGGCGCCGCCCAGCGCGGCCTGGCGGCACAGCGCTCATTCTGGAACGAGCCCTTAGAGGCTCGGCGGCTCTGGATCGTTCGGCGCAGATCCGCGCCAAAGGACATCTGTTGCCGGCGGAAACACATTGGTAGCGTCGCCGCCATGACCAGCGCGCTGCTCCTCGCCGAACCGGAGTCCGCGACGCGGGGCTTTCTCGAGCGCCATCTCCGCCAGGACGGGTTCGAGGTCGTGGAGGCGCACGACGGCGAGGCGCTCGAGCTGGCGGAGCGCGCCCGGCCCGATCTGGTGCTGGCGGCCGACTCGCTCGCGCTGGAGCTCTGCCGGCGTGTCAGGGACGTCCCCGTGATCGTGCTCGGACGTCCCGACTCGGACGCGGTCGACCGCGTGCGCGCGTTCGCGGTCGGCTGCGACGACTACCTTGCTCGGCCGTTCCACTACGAGGAGCTTCTCGCGCGGATCCGCGCCGTGCTGCGGCGCGTCTCCCCGCCCGCGCGCGACCGGCTCTCCGTCGGCGTGCTCGAGATCGATCGGGCTGCGAGGCGGGTGCTCGTCGGTGCCGTCCCGGTCGTCCTCGCTGCGAAGGAGTATGACCTGCTCGTGAAGCTCGCCGGCGACCCGACGCGGGTCTTCACGAAGGAGGAGCTGCTGCGGGAGGTGTGGGGCTTCCGGTCGCTCGGCCGCACGAGGACGCTGGATTCGCACGCGTCCCGCCTGCGGCGCAAGCTCTCCGCCGCAGGCGGGGGCGACTACGTGCGGAACGTCTGGGGCGTGGGCTACGCGCTCCTGAGCGCGTCGACGAAGTGGCCGAGGACGTAGTCCCAGCCCGGGTCGTAGCCCGCGCGGCCCGCGGCGTCGCCGATGGCGTCCCAGCCGCTGTGCTGGAGCTCGACGCGGGTGCCGCCGTCCTCGGGCGTGAACCGGACCTCGACCTCGGTGTGGCCGCGCTCGGGGTTCACGCGCCAGCGCAGGACGAACCTGCTGTGCGGCTCCCACGCGACCACGTCGGCCCAATCGGCTTCCTCGCCCTTCGCGTTCCGCTCGAAGACACGGCCGCCGACGTGCTCGTCGAAAACCACCTCCTGAACCCCGTCCTTGAAGATCGAATGGGTCTTGGTCGGCCACCAGCTGCCGATCTGTCGCGTGAAGGTCTCGAATGCGACCCGCTGCGACGCCTGCACGGTGATCGTCTTGTCGATCGCAGCCAGCGCTTCCGTCGTGCTCATTCCTTGCTCCTTTCCCTCCGCTCGGCCTCGGCCTTGAAGTCGGCGAGCGCCTGATCCCAGAAGCGGTCGAAGTAGCCGCGGAGGGCCGCGACGCCGTCCAGGTCGACCCGGTAGACGCGCCGCGTGCCCTCCGCCCGCTCGCGGACGAGGCCGGCCTCCCTCAGCACCTTCAGGTGCTGGGAGACGGCGGGGCGGCTGACCGGGAGCTCACCCGCCAGCTCCCCGACGGCCATCGGCCGGTCCGCCAGCCGCTCGAAGATCGAGCGGCGGGTCGGATCCCCGAGTGCGGCGATCGCTACTCCGTAAGCTTCCACTTACCGTAAGCGTACGCTTACGATAGGTGAAAGTCAAGCGGGACGCTGCCGGACTCGAGCTCGAGGAGCAGCCGCTTGCGCTCGAGGCCGCCGCCGTAGCCGACGAGGCCGCCGTTCGAGCCGACGACCCGGTGGCACGGAAGCACGATCGGGATCGGGTTCCGGTTCATGATCGTGCCGACGGCGCGGGCGGCTCGCGGGTTGCCGGCTTCCACGGCGAGGCTCTTGTAGGTCGTGACCTCGCCGTAGGGAACCTTCGCGAGGCGCTCGAGGATGAGGCGTGAGAACCCTTCGCGGCCGCGGAGGTCGAGCGGCAAGTCGAAGGCGCGCCGGCGGCCCTCGAAGTACTCGTCCAGCTCGCGGCGCACCTCGTCGACCTCGCGCGGCGCTCGCAGGACCCGCACGCCGAAGGTGCGGGCGAGCGCCTCCGTCTCGCGCTCGGGCTCAGGGTCGTACGAGATCCGGCAGAGGCCCCGCTCGGTGACGGCGAGCAGCAGCGGGCCGATCGGCGTGTCCGCGACGTCGAACGAGACGTCGAGCAGCCCGGCCTCGGCGGCAGCCTTCCGGAAGCGGTTGTCGAGAGTCTCGGGAACCGAGGTCATGTGAGCCTCCTTCGCAGGCGGCGCACCCCCGACGACGCGGCCTGGCGGGCCGCCTCCTCGCTGGAGCCGAGGGCGATGCCGATGTCCGAGTAGGGGAGGTCGTAGCCGTACCGCAGGACCACGGCGGCGCGCTCCTTCTCCGGGAGCTCGTTCGCGAGGTGCTCCAGCTGCGCGTACTCCGGGCGCTCGTCGGCGGTCTCGCCCTCGAGGCCCTCGAGGGCCTCGGGCCGGCGCCTGCGTCCCTCGTCCGCCGCCACCCGGGCCGCGATCGTGAACACCCAGGCGCGCAGGTATCTGCCGTGCCGGAGCGATCCGTAGCCGCGAAGGGCCCGCAGGAAGGTCTCCTGGAAGGCGTCCTCGGCCCGTTGGCGGCCGAGCAGCCGTACGAGGTGGGCGAACACCGCGTCGCGGTTCTCCGAGTAGAACCGTTCGAACGGCGGAATGGTCATTGCCTCCATCATCCTCTTCAACGTGGAGGTTCCGGAGGTTGTGAGATGAAGTGCGCGGTCGTCGGCCACGTCGAGTGGGTGGACTTCGCGCGCGTCGAGCGGCTGCCCCGGCCGGGCGAGATCATCGCCGCGCTCGAGAGCTGGGCCGAGCCGGCGGGCGGGGGAGGAGTCAGCGTCGTGCAGCTGGCTCGCATGTGCGGCCACGCGGTGTTCTTCACGGCGCTTGGCGACGACGACGTCGGTCGGCGAACGGGGCGTGAGCTCGAAGCGCTCGGAGTCTCGATGCGGGTTGCGTGGAAGACGGCCGCGACCCGCCGCGCCTTCACCTTCGTCGATGCGCAGGGCGAGCGGACGATCACCACGATGGGCGAGCGCCTCGAGCCGCGGGCGGAAGACGACCTGCCGTGGGGGGAGCTCGACGACGTCGACGCCGTCTATTTCACGGCGGGGGACGAGGGAGCCCTGCGCGAGGCGCGGCGAGCGAAGGCCGTCGTCGCCACCGCCAGGATCCTGCCGCTCTTGCGCCGGGCGCGCGTGCGGCTCGACGCCGTCGTGCACAGCGCCTCCGATCCGAGCGAGCACTACGCGCCGGGCGACCTCGACCCTCCACCTTGCCTCGTCGTCTCGACCGCGGGCCGGGACGGCGGACGGTGGGAGGCTGCGGACGGCTTCTCAGGCGTCTGGACGCCGGCACCGCTCGAGCGTCCGATCGTCGACGCCTATGGGGCGGGCGACAGCTTCGCGGCCGGCCTGGCGTTCGCCCTGGGCAACGGATTCTCGCCGCAGGAGGCGGTCGAGGAGGCCGCCCGGTGGTCGGCGGCCGCTCTGACTCGGCGTGGCGCGCACGGCAATGCGCCGCGCTAGCGACGCGGAGCGACCTCGCGAAGTTCCACGTGCGCTTCCTCGTGATTGCGCGGCCATGTGTTTCGTGGGTTGACGTAGTGGGGAAAAGTGGTCTAAAGTGGTGGAAAGTGGGAGATGGCTGATGACCCGCACATGCTGCTCGGAGAGTACGAACACACCATCGACGACAAGAACCGGCTCACGCTTCCGGCCCGGTTCCGAGACGCCATGTCCGAGGGAGTGGTCGTCACGCGCGGCATGGACGGGTGCCTCTACGCGTATCCGCGAGGCGACTGGCTGGAGCGGTTCCAGGCGCGCGTCGCGGAGCTCGATCCGCTCTCGAGCGAGGGCCGCAAGCTGCAGCGCCACTTCTTCTCCGGCGCGGCCGAAGCCGACATGGACAAGCAGGGGAGGATCATGATCCCCGGACCCCTGCTCCGCTATGCGGGCCTCGAGCGGGAAGTCGTCGTCGCCGGGATCCACGATCACCTGGAGATCTGGGATCGGGAGACCTGGCGGCGGGAGCTCAACGAGGTCGAAGGGAGTGCGGAGCATGTTGCCGAGCGTCTTGCAGCCAAGCGCGACTGATCACGTTCCGGTTCTCGCCGAGGAGGTTCGGCGGCTTCTCGACGTGCACCCCGGCGAGACCGTGGTCGACGCGACCTTCGGCGCAGGCGGGCATGCCGCGCTGCTGGCCGAGGACCTGCAGGGCGAGGGCAAGTACGTCGCAATCGACCGCGATCCGAGCGTCAAGCCCTACTTCGAGTCCTTCCGCCGGCGCGCGGGCCTGAAAACGCGCTTCCTCGCCGGCGACTTCGCCGACGTGCTCGAGCGCTTCGCCGACAACGGGCGGGGTGCAGACGCGATCCTGTTCGACCTCGGCGTCTCCAGCATGCAGCTCGACCGGCCGGAACGCGGCTTCTCCTACGCGGCGGACGCGCCGCTCGACATGCGGATGGATCCCTCTGCCGAGGTCTCGGCACGCGAGGTCGTGAACGAGTCGAGCGAGCGCGAGCTGACGGAGATCTTCCGCTCCTACGGCGAGGAACGGTACGCCCGGCAGATCGCGAAGCGGATCGTCCGCGAGCGCCGCGCGCAGCCGTTCGAGACGACCGGGGAGCTGGTAGAGACGATCAAGGCGGCGATCCCGACGCCCGCGCGCTTCGGCGACGGCCATCCCGCCCGCCGCGTCTTCCAGGCGCTTCGAATCGCCGTGAACGACGAGCTCGGCGCCCTCGAGGCTGCCCTTCCGGCCGCGCTCGACGTGCTCAACCCCGGCGGCCGGATGGCGGTCATCAGCTTCCATTCGCTCGAGGACCGGATCGTCAAGCGGTTCTTCCGCGCCGAGTCGCACGGCTGCACGTGCCCGCCGGACTTCCCGGTCTGCGTGTGCGGCCGCGAGCCGTCCCTCCGGGTCCTGACCCGGAAGGCCCTGCGGCCATCGGCGCAGGAGATCGCTGCGAACCCGCGGGCCGCTTCGGCGCGCCTGCGAGCGGCGGTGAAGGTCTAGGGCATGGCCGTCGCAGTCGCACGCCAGCGCGCATCGGCGCGACCGAGGAGACGCGGCGCCGCGAGAGGCAGGACGGCGGGCGGGGCACTCTGGATCGTCCTCGTGGGCGGCCTGCTCGCCGGCGTGGTCGCCCTCAACGTCGCCGTCCTGCGCCTGAACCTCCAGTTCGACCAGCTGGCCCGCGAGCGCGACCAGATTCGGGCGGACTCCGCGCAACTCGCGTCGGAGCTCGCGACTCGCTCCGCCTCCGCCCGGACGAGCAGCCTCGCCCGCAAACGGCTCGGCTACGTGCGCGCAGACCCCGCGACGACGACGTACGTGGATCTCGCCCATCCGTGAGCCGGCGGCTCCCGAACCGGCGTATCCGGCTTCTCCTCGCGCTCTTCACCCTCGCCTTCGCCGGCACCTTCGGCAGGGCCGTGTGGCTGCAGGCCGTCCATGCGCAGGGGCTCGACCGCCTGGCGGAAGGCCAGCATCACGCCACCGTGACGCTTCCGGCGCCGCGCGGGTCGATCCTCGACCGGAACGGCGTCCGGCTCGCGACCGGCCGGCGGGCGACGACCGTCTATGCGAACCCGAGGCACATCGTGGATCCGCGGGCCGCGGCGATCGCAGCCGGCCGGGCCTTGCACATCGACCCGGACACGATCTACGGGCGCCTCGCCGACCGCTCGAGGGGCTTCGTGTACGTGGCCCGGAAGGCCGACCCGGAGCGCGCGCTCGCCCTCCAGCGCCAGGGCATCGCCGGCCTCGGCTTCTATCCGGAAGAGCGGCGCGCCTACCCGCAGGGACCGGTCGCCGCGCACGTGCTGGGTTACGCAGGGGTCGACAACAAGGGTCTCTCGGGGCTCGAGCTGGCGCTCGACCGGACGCTCGCGGGACGGCCGGGGCTGGAGACGATCGTCCGCGATCCCTTCGGCCGGGCGCTGGACGTGATCCACGCGACGCCCGTCGTCGAAGGCCGCGACGTGCGGCTGACGCTCGATGCGACCCTCCAGGGGAACGCCGAGTCGATCCTTCGGGCGACGGTTCGGAAGTGGGGCGCCCTGGCCGCGACCGCAGTGATCCTCGATCCCCACACGGGCGAGGTGCTCGCGCTCGCAAACGAGCCGGGGTTCGACGCCAACCGGTTCCCGGAGACGCCGCGCGAGGTCGAGCGCAACAGAGCCGTCACGGACACGTACGAGCCGGGCTCGACGCTCAAGGTCGTCACCGTCGCCGGCGCGCTCTCGGAGGGGCTCGTGACGCCGACGACCGCCTTCACGCTCGCTCCCAGCATCCACGTCGCCGACCGCGTCATCCACGAGGCGCACCGGACGAGCACGGAACGGATGACGGTCTCGGCCATCCTCGCGCAGTCCTCGAACATCGGGACGATCACGCTGGCCGAGCTGCTCGGCCGGGAGCGGCTCGAGACGTGGCTCGGGCGGTTCGGGTTCGGGAAGAAGACCGGCATCGACTTCCCGGGCGAGACCGCGGGCATCCTGCCGGGCTACTGGTCCGGCTCGACGATCGGGACGCTGCCGATCGGCCACGGCATCGCCGTCACGCCGCTGCAGATGGCCTCTGCCTACGCGGCCGTCGCGAACGGGGGCATCTGGAGGCAGCCACATCTCGTCGACGGCCGTCCGATCAAGAGGCGGCGCGTCATCTCCCGGCACGTGTCCGACCAGCTGATGACGATGATGCGGGACGTCGTCCTCGAGGGAACCGGCACCGAGGCGGCCGTCGAGGGGTATCAGGTGGCCGGCAAGACGGGAACCGCGGCGAAACCCGACCCCCGCGGCGGCTACTCGACCTCGAAGTACGTGGCGTCCTTCGTCGGTGCGGTACCCGCAAGCGACCCGCGACTCGTCGTGCTCGTGACGGTGGACGAGCCGAGCACGATCTGGGGCGGAACGGTCGCCGCGCCCGCATTCCAGCAGATCGCGAGCTTCGCCCTCCAGTATCTGGAGATCCCGCCAGACGCATAGCGTCCTCACCGCAGCTTCCCGACCACCCACTCCGCTAGCCTCCAGCCGATCGTGGATCTCGAGCGGCTGATCACCGCGCTCGGACCTCTGGAGGTCCGCGGAGGCGCTCCAACGGATATCACCGACCTGGCGTACGACACGCGCGAGGTCCGGCCGGGCGCGCTCTTCTTCTGCGCGCCGGGCGAACGCATCGATCGCCATGACCTCGCGGGCGAGGCGGTCGAGCGCGGCGCGGCCGCACTCGTCGTCGAGCGCCCGTTGGATCTGCGAGTGCCGCAGCTCGTCGTCCCGTCGGCTCGGGCGGCGATGGCCGTCGCCGCCGACGAGTTCTTCGGGCGGCCGACGGAGGAGCTCGTCGTCGCAGGCGTCACCGGGACCAACGGCAAGACGACGACGGCGTACCTGCTGTACTCGATCCTCGACACGGCCGGGATGCGCCCCGGCCTGATCGGGACGATCGAGTCGCGCGTCGGCGGCGAGGCCAGGCCGGCCGTGCGCACGACGCCGGAGGCAATCGACCTGCAGCGCACGTTCCGCGAGATGGTCGACGCAGGCGATCGCAGCGTGGTGTTGGAGGCGACCTCGCATGGGTCCGTCCTCGGCCGGCTCGACCGCGTCCGCTTCGACGGGCTGGCGTTCACGAACCTGACGCAGGACCACCTCGACTTCCACGGCTCGATGGACGAGTACTACGAGGCGAAGCGGCGGTTGTTCGCCGAGCACGAGCCGCCGCCGCCGGCGGCCGTGAACGTCGACGACCCGTGGGGCAAAAGGCTGGCGGACGAGCTGCGCAGACTCAATCGGGCCCCACTCCTCACCTACGGCCTCGGCGACGACGCGGACATCACGACCTCCGCCTCCTGGGGCTCGATCGTGACGCCCGAGCCGATCGGCTACGGAGGCATCCTCCTCCGGGCTCAGCTTCACGGGCGGTTCAACATGCAGAACATGCTCGCCGCCGTTGCGGTCTCGCGCCTGATCGGGATTCCCGACGAGTCGGTCGCAACCGGCGTCGAGCGGCTTCCCGGCGTCCCCGGCCGCTTCGAGTCGGTTCAGGAAGGCCAGCCGTTCACGGTGCTCGTCGACTATGCGCACACGCCGGACTCGCTTGCGAACGTCCTCCGTGCGGCGCGGGAGCTCACCGCAGGGCAGCTCATCTGCGTCTTCGGCTGCGGCGGCGACCGGGATCGCGGCAAGCGGCCGGAGATGGGCCGGATCGCGAGCGAGCTGGCCGACATCGCGATCGTCACTTCCGACAACCCGCGGAGCGAGGACCCGCTCGCGATCATCGACGATATCCTCGCCGGGGTCTCGGAGGACGTCCAGGTGGAGCCCGACCGCCGCGCCGCGATCGTGCGTGCGATCGAGGAGGCCGGCGAGCGAGACGTTGTCGTCATCGCGGGCAAGGGCCACGAGCAGGGACAGGAGTTTGCCGACCGGAAGATTCCCTTCGACGACCGCGAGGTGGCGCGCGAGGCGCTTCGGAACCTGAGGGCGCCCGCGTGATCCCGCTGCCGCTGTCGGAGCTCCGAGGGCTGGGCCGCCTCGACGCGACCGCCGAGGAGGTCACCGGCGTCCAGATCGATTCGCGGCGGATCCGCCCCGGAGACCTGTTCGTCGCCGTCGGCGGCGGCTCCGAGTATCTCGACGCGGCGAGGGAGGCCGGCGCGGCCGCGAC
>DASTCG010000041.1:0-2245 GCA_035711385.1 Gaiellaceae bacterium | reverse complement strand
GTCGCACTCGTCGGCGGCCTGGCCGGAGAGCCGTCGTCGCGGCCCGTGGGTCTGTGGCTGGAGTTCATCGCGAAACCGACGGGGCGAAACTGGTATCGAGCACATAACGCGAGCATCGTGGGCGCTTACCTGGAGCACCGCGACCTCGCCGAAGCAGAGAGCGCGCCGGAGCGCTTCTTCATGAACGTCGCGCTGGTCCGCGTGCTCTACGCGCACGCACTCGTCGGGGCACCGCGTCTTGCGCTGGGACGGTTCGCTTCGCTCGGCCGTCTGCTCGGCGACCCCCGGCTCGGGATGGCCGGTGTCTTTCTCTCGCTTCGCCGCGTGCTCCCAGACCGCTATCCGCTCGCGCTCGACGTGGAGCGCTATGTCGCCGACGAGCAGCGCCTTGGCCGGCTGCTCGACTACGCGGTGATCGTGCCGCGGCTGCAACGCATGTACGAATGGTCCGCCGTGGAGCTCGGCGAGCCACGTCTGCTCGAGCTGGTTCGTGACGGCAACCCGATCTACGCTTGGCCCTTCGAAGAGCGACACGTGTGGCGCTCCCCGCACATGCCACGGGTCGCGCGCGTTCTCGAACGCGCGACGAGGGCTCGGTGAAACCAGGTGTTCGCCCTTGAAGCAACCCGGAGCGAGCTCCGGCTCCGTCTCGCTGACGACCCTCGGATGGAGCAGGTACCGACGCCTGTCCTCTTACTCGCTTGCCGCCGTCATGAGCGCTGGTCACATGGGTGATCGCGAAGGTACGACGACGAGCTTTGCCCCGGCGCCGTCGGCCTGACGTCGCCACGCCTCGGTGATGGAGGCGAGCGGTACACGCTCCACGTCGAGCCGAATGTCGCCGGCGACTGCGTGGTCGACGAGCCGGCGGTAGTGCTCCGCGAGCACGTCGAACGGGACCGTGTACACGGAGAACCCGAGGATCGCCAGGCTCTTGAACCGCACCGCCTCGGAAGACAGAGCGGCGGTCGCGCCCGCCGACTGGCCGAGGTTGACGATCGTCGCCTCCGGAGCGGCAGCCAAAACAGCGGCTGCTCCCGGCTCTCCCCACAGAGCGTCGAAGACGTAGCTCGGCCCATCCTCGCCGAACGCCTCCCTGAAGGCCGTGACGAGATCACCGTGCTCGTCAAGCCGGAGGGTCGCATCGGCACCAAGATCCGCAGCGCGCTCCAGCCCGGCGGCACGACGACCGGCCGCGACGACCCGGACCGCACCGAGGAGCTTCGCGGTCTGGACAGCGACCAGGCCGACTGAACCGGTGGCGCCGAGCACGAGCACGTTCTCGCCCCCGGTCAGCGGCGCCCGCCACGCGAACGGCAACCAGCCTGCCAGGCCCGCGATCCCGAGCCCGGCCGCGAGCGCGGGATCCGCACCCTCGGGCACATCGACGGTGTATGCATCACCGACCGTTGCGCGCTCCGCCATCGTGCCCTGCGACGTTCTCCCAAGCGACCCGCCGAAGATCCAAACGATCCTGCCATCGGCAGTGCGACCAACTGCCTCCGCTCCCGGCACGTAGGGCAACTCGGGATGACCGGTCGCGAGCACACCCCGCGAAACCGCGAGGTCGATCGCGTTGATCGGCGCTGCGAGCACCTCGATTGTCTCTCCGTCCGGCTCGGCGACATCGTCCACCTCAGCGAGCGCGCCGACGTCGCGTATCACGGCTGCCTTCATGGGCAGCGACCGTACCGGTCGCGCACGTCCTCAGCCCGGCGCGGCGCCGACCTTCGGGCTCGGCCGCAGCCCGGTCAACGGAGCGAGCGCGGGCCGCCGCCGATGCCGGCTTCGCCGGCGTCGGCTCGCGACGTGCTTGGCAAAGGCGATCCGATCGAAGTCGTCATGCGGCGGCGTTAGCCGCAGCGGACTTCGATCGGGAGTGGAGGCGGCGGGAATCGAACCCGCGTCCGAGGCCGCACCGACAGAGCGTCTACAAGCGTAGGCTGCCCTTGAGATTCGCCCGCCGGCCGGTGGACAGCCGACCAACCGCCGGGCTAGTCATCCTTTGGGTGTCGCGCCGCGGGCGATGACGTTCCCTTGGCGCCGAGCCCGTTCGTTGACGCCGCTGACCGAGCCACGGGCCGAGCTCGGAGCGACGCGCTTCGCTACGGGTTAGGCAGCGAGAGCGAGTGCGTGATTGTCATCCGCACTTGCGTTTGGTCCCGGTTGTTTTACGAGGCCGACCGGGGACCTCGGCTTGCAACTCTGCCGGAGAACCGACCACGTCGAAACCTGATCGCCCCCG
>DASTCG010000040.1:0-22279 GCA_035711385.1 Gaiellaceae bacterium | reverse complement strand
CTACCACAACTGCGTCGTGCGAGCCGATCTCGAGCCCGAGCGCGCAGACGCCGCGATAACCGAGTCGCAGAATCTGATGCGCACGAGCGGCGTCGCGGGCTCGTGGCACGTCGGGCCGTCGATGCGTCCAACCGACCTCGGAACCCGCCTCGAAGCGCACGGCTTCGAGGGCGGCCCGGAGCCCGGCATGGCCGCGGACCTCCGGGCGCTCCCGGACGTCGAGGCGCCGACGGACGTCCGGATCTCGCGTGTCGTGACCGACACCGGTCTCGGCGCGTACGAGCAGGTGCTCTCGCTCGGCTTCGGTGAGGGACCTCCGGAGGCGGCGTGGGTACGCGAGATGTATGCACGCATCGGCGTTGGTGACGACGTGCCTTGGCGGCACTACGTCGGCCTAGCCGGCGGCGACCCGGTGGCCTGCGCCTCAGTGTTCCTCGCGGCGGGCGTGGCGGGCCTCTATTTCGTCTGCACCGTACCGGACGCCCGCCGCCGCGGGATCGGCGCGGCGATCAGCCGCGAGGCGCTCGCAGGCACACTCGAGCTCGGCATCGACGTCGGGGTGCTCGGATCGTCACCGATGGGGCAACCGATGTACGAGCGGCTGGGCTTCCGGGAGGTATGCGCGGTGAACGTCTACGAGTGGTCGCCGTTCACGCCGCCAACCACGGAGCCAACGTGAGATCGCCCGGAGATCCCGCCCTCGCGCGGGGCCTGGCTCAGAGTACGTCGGGAGAGGCGCGCCGGAGGACGTGACTCACTCCGGCACGCGTCAGGAAAGGAGGTCCCTACTCTCGTTCGGCGCCGCAGCGGGTGCAGAGCGGCGTGCCGTTGCGCGCCGCGATCCGTTCGACGTCGAGCTGGTCGAGCTGCCGGTCGAGCTCGCGGTCGACGAGCGCGAGGAGCTCCGGCCGGTGCGCGTCGACGACCGCGACGAGAAGGACGCAGCGGAGGGCCTTTGTGCTCGAGCACGGCGGTTGGCGGGCCCTTCCGCGCCCGCCTGCGGCCCGTGCGGCCGCTGGCGCGGCAATGGTCGGCGGCAGGCTCTACGTCGTCGGTGGCGTGACGGGCTCGAAGCTGGCGAGGACAATGCTCGTTTTCGACCTGCGCAGCGGTCGCTGGTCGACGGCGAAGGGCCCTGACCCCCGCGCATACCTCGGGGTGACGGCTGTCCAGGGAGGCTTGGTCGCCGTGGGCGGCCGTACCAGTGGTCTTGACACAGCTACGTCACGGGCAGAGATGTACGTTGCACGTGCCCGCCGATGGCGTGTGCTCCCGCCGGCCCCGGAGGCCCTCAGCGAAGGTGCGGCGGCGAAGGTCGGCAACCTCGTCGTCACCCTCGGTGGCTACTCGGATTCATTCTGGGGGGACGAGTCGGTCTACGCCTTCAATGTCCGGAGCCGGGAATGGAGCCGGCTGCCCGACCTTCCGCACTACGGCGGCAGCTTGGCCGCCGCCGCTCTCGGCGCCCACTTGTACGCGTTGGCGGCGACGGCGATGGAACTCGGGCGGCGGCATCGAGCTTCAGCCAGTTCCTGAACACGCAGCGACTCAGCGAGACCCGATGACGATCGGGGCAAAATGAGGAGGGCCCACTCTTGTCGGGGCTTCCGCCAACAGGAGCGACAGGACTGGGCCGAGCCAAAGGCGGAGGCGGAGAGGATTGCTTCCGGAAGCGCTAGAAAAGCGGTCAGCGGCCTATGGAAAGTGGGCGAGGCGGGCCGTCGCGAGCTCCGCGCCGACACGGGAGGGCGCGGGCCGACGCCGGAGCTTGCTCGATGCGCATGCGTCGGCGATTGCGCTCGTCCCCGTCGGGCAACGAGACATCTCGTTCCTTCCGGCGACGCCGTCCCTGAATTCGAGCATCCCGCGGCCGAGCGATCGCCCGATCTCGGGCAGTCGCTTCGCGCCGAAAACGAGCAGCACATACGACGAGCAGCACGACTTCCGGATTCCGACGAATCCCGGCAGCGCTACTGCCCTCGGCTTGCGGGATCGACGCTGGCGAAGGTGAGGAAGTCCTTCATCCGGAACGGCGTTCGGCGGAGGTCAGCGTCGGCGTCCATTTCGGCTTCTGCACCAGGTAGGAAGCCGGGTCGCTCTCCAGCGGCCCGATCAGCACCTCGGCGACGATTCGGCCGCCGACCGGCCTGAGGTGGACGCCGTCCGCGACGAGCTCGGCCTCCTTGCGCACGTAGTACCAGAGCGGCGTGCTCGACTGGAAGCCGTTTGGCTGCAGCTCCGTCCCACCATTGCCCGGCCGACGATCTGCGGCAGGCACTCGTGCACTACGAGCCACTGGTGGCGCCACGTCGTCAGCTGGCGTGCCTGCGGGAACGTCGAGCTGCCCTTGTAGCCGTGCTGGCGCGCCCACTCCACCGGGTGGTTGTGGCAGAGGATGAAGGCACACGAAGATGATTCCGGTGTCGACCTCGTACGGCTTGTCTTATGGCGTTTGCCGGTGGCACGCGTAGTAGTTGAGGGGGAGCCCGATGTCTGGCAGGTATGTGTATCCACCGTTCGGACCGGGCTCGGTCGGGCACGGCTCACCCCGGTAGAGGTCGGCTCGAATCAGCGTCTCAGTGCCGGTGAAGTCGGGCACGGCCGAGTTCGGGTCGGTCGTGTTGAAGAAGTAGAGAAGCTGGATGTGCGGCTGGCCGGTGGGAGGAAACGGCTGGCCGGGTGGCGCGCAGTGGACGCCGAGCGTTCCGACCACGGGGGTTACGACGTTGAAACACGTCCAGCCGGCGTCACTGAGTTGTTTTGGGCTGAGGCCCCCCGAAGTGCTCGACGCGGTCGCCGGCAGGGCCAAGGCCGCCGCTGCAAGAAGCGCAATCGCTAGTCGTTTCATCGTTCCTCCTTTGAACCTCGATAGGAGTACGGGTCGAGGACGCGGACCTGCGTGATCCGGTCGACCGGGAGCTGGTTGCGGTGAGCCGTCTTACGGATCGCCTCCGGACTAGGGGCGTCGTAGACGCAGAACGTCTTCCGGCGGTCGTCGCTCACGTACGAGTGCACCCAGGTGACACCCTCCTCCGCGTTCCGCTCGATCACGTCGCTGACGACGGGGCTGCCGAAGCCGCCCGGGAACATCCGCTCCACCACGTAGCGCGGCATCTCAGCGAAACAGCGCCGTGATCAGCTGAACGACGAACGCGAGCCGCCGCGCCTTCCGCCAGCCCAGCGATGCCCCGAGCTGAAGCTTGTGTGCTTCGCGCTCGAGATCGAGCTCGTGCTCCCGACCCAGCATGCGGTATGTCTCGTGCACGTCCTCCTCCACTCCGTGGCTCTTGCGTCGAAGGTAGGCCGGCACGGGGGAGCCGGCATCGGGAGGCCTCCCTAGGTTGGCGCCGAGCGCTACCTATCTTGGAGCGCGAGACCCAGGCGGGAAGCGGCGGCGACAGCTTCGGTGCGCGTGCGCACGTCGAGCTTGCGCAAGATCGCCGAGACGTGGTGGTCGACCGTCTTCTCGGCGAGCACGAGCCGATCCGCGATCTCCGCGTTGCGCAGACCCTGGGCCAGGAGCGCGAGCACCTCGAGCTCGCGCCGGGTCAAGCCGGCGGGGTTCTCCTGCGTCGCGGGACGAGGGCCGCGTGGCAGCCCGCGCGCGCCGCGCTCGCGCAGGCGACGGGCGACGATCGCCGCCGCGGGCTGCGCGCCCAGCCGCTGCATCTCCTCGAGCGCACGGCGCAGCGCGCCCTCGTCGTCGGCGTCGGCGAGCGCGAGCGCGGCCTCGTACGGTGACTCGAGCTCGGCCCACAGCTCGGCTGCGCGCCGCCGGTCGCCGTCGAACTGAGCAGCCCACGGGTCGGGCACCTCGGCGGGAACCTTCTCCTCGATGCCTGCGCAGCGGCGCCACCAGGAGAGCTCGCCGATGATCCACCACGCCTTCCGCCGCTCCGCCAGCTCGAGCGCCAGGTCGGTGGCGCCCGCGACGGCGTCGTGCCGGCCCTCGAGCCACGCCGCTTCCGCGCGCGCCGCCGCCGCAGGCTCGATCCGCTGCAGCTCGCCGGTGTGCTCCGCCAGCGCCCACGCCTCGTCGAGCGGCGCCCACACGCCGGGATCGCCGCGCCGAGCACGTACGAGCCCCAGCACCGAGAGCGCCGTTACGCGCGGCACCGGCGAGGTGCGGGGATCGCGCAGCACTAGCGCGGCCGAGTCCACTGCGTCGTACCAGCGACCACGGTCGAGCTGCGACCGGGCGCGCAAGGCGAGCAGGAAGTGCCGCCACAGATCGAGACCGCGCTCGGTGCAGTACTCGAGGCCGGGACCCAGGTAACGCTCCGCGGCGGCGTACGACCGTCCGCGAGGCGCCCACCAGGTGAAGGAGACGAATGCTCGTCCAGTGTGCTCCTCGAGGCCGCCCTGTCGTGCGAGCTCGAGTGCGCGCGCGAGCTTCTCGTCGCCTTTCCCGGTGAGGATGTCGACGATCCCGATGTTCGTGAGCGCGTAGACCTGGAGCTCGGTGTCGTCGTGACTCTCTGCCAGGTCGAGCGCGCGGGTACCCCAGCTCGTGGTCCCTTGAGGATCCTCGAGATGCATGTACAAATGCGAAAGGTTGCAGTAGGCCATGCCGAGCTCGTGTCCTGGCGGAAACTGCTCGAGGGCGTCCACGGCCGCGCGACCCACTTCCATGGCCTCGCCTGTCCGGCCCACATAACGGAGCAAGCGTGAAAGCGACCGAAGCGAGTCCCCCTCGACACGCTTGTCACCTGCCTGCCAATGACATTGGAGCGCCTGCTGCTGCGCATCGAGCGCCGCGTCGAATTCACCAATGAGGTAGCACGCGTACGCGCGCCGCTCGAGCAGCTCTCCTTTCGCCTTGAGTCCCAGACCCTCCGAGAAGCGGAGCGCCCGCGCATACTGCGCCGCGGCCTCACGACACGCGCCCAGTGATTCCGCGCGCGCGCCGGCCGGCGGCGCGTACCGCAATACTGCGTCTGCGTCGCGGGCCTCCTCGGCGTGATGCGCGACTCGAGCGAGGTCGGGAGCGCCGCTCGTGAGCGCCAAGAGCGCCCGGCGGTGCAACTCCAGCCTGCGATTGGGCGCGAGCGACTCCTCGACGGCGAGGCGGGCCAGCTCGTGGCGGAACGCGACGCCGGCCGGAACCGAAGTGAGCATCCCGGAGGCCATGCATTCCTCGAGGCTGTCGAGCGCGTCGCCGGCCAGCGACTCGAGCAATCCCAGCTCGGCCCGCGGCGGCACGACGGCGACGGCGTCGAGCAGCGTCCTCGCAGGAGGGCTCAGGCGTGCCGCTCGAGCGAGTACCGCATCGCGCACGGTGTCTGGAATCTCGTCCTGTCCAGCACCGAGCGCCTCGGTCACAAAGAACGGATTCCCCCCCGTCTTGCGATAGAGCTCCTCCGCGTCGACGCCTGCGGGCTCGGCGAGCTTCGCCACCGCGGCCTGCGAGAGCGGCTCGATCTTCATCCGCACGACCGCCGGCGTCGTGGTGAGCTCGCCCAGCACGATCCGCAGCGGGTGCGTGCGATCGAGCTCGTCGTCGCGGTAGCTGACCAGGACGAGCGCCGGAGCCGCCTCGACTCGGCGCGCGAGCAGTCTCAGCACGTCGAGTGTCGCCTCGTCGGCCCAGTTCGCGTCCTCGAGGACGAGAATCGCGGGCCGCCCGTTCGCCAGCTCACGCATGAGAGCGGCGGCGACCTGATGCGGCCTGGCGCCGGCTTCCGCGAGCACAGCGAGCTCTCCGCCGGTGGCCGCAGCAACGTCCAGCAGCGGCCCCAGGGGACGCGGCGTGAAGAGCGCATCGCAGGCGCCCCAGAGGACCCGGGCCGAGCGGCGGTGCTCGTCGCAAAGGCTTCTCAGGAGCGCCGTCTTTCCCACTCCGGCCTCTCCGCCGACGAGCACGAGCCGGCCCTGCCCGCCGCGCACCGCAGAGAGGGCCTCGTTCAGCGCCGAGAGCTCGCGGCCGCGCTCGAGCAGCTCGCTCGGCGTCTTGGAAGCGATGACGGGCGGGATCTGTCGCACGACTCTCCCATCGTGCACCCGGCCGGCTCAGCGCTTCAAGTCGCGCCCTCAACGAGGGCGAACGGCCCACTTCCATGGCAAGGCGGAGGTCAGCCGCGCACGACAGCTGCGTTGTCTGATCCGACAGCAGGTCGGCTACACGGCACCGGTTCGAGCAGAACCGATGTGAGATCCGCCGTGCCGCGAACGGCGATGGCAGGACTCGCAGACCATTACGCGAACGAAAAACAGGGAAAGAAATCAGCGCATGAGTGGGCCTCGTCGCGCTGCTGCGCCGTCAAGAGAACGTGGTCACGCGGGGGTTCGTTCGTCGCCTCTCATCGACGAGCTTCACTTTGGCGCCCTCGGCCTGACGGCGCCACGCGCCCGTGATGGAGTCGAGCGGTATCTGCTCTCGGAAGGCCCATCAGTCAGCGCCCCCGCCCCACCTCCCTCAGGCGACGTGCTGA
The DNA here is from genome assembly GCA_035711385.1 of Gaiellaceae bacterium. Lineage (GTDB taxonomy): Bacteria > Actinomycetota > Thermoleophilia > Gaiellales > Gaiellaceae > JACDAN01. Next base: position 15,848 of record DASTCG010000040.1, on the reverse strand, counting down.
CGGCGGTTACGATTGACGATTCGCACCGACGCGCGCTGTACGGAGGTGATCTGAATGAGCGATGAGCCGAACTGGCAAGTCGCGCACCTCGACGACATCGAGCGGCGCGGCAGAGATATCCCGGTACGCGAGCACCTCGGGATCCAGGCATTCGGAATCAACGCCTACACGCCCAGCGAGGACGGGACGCTGATCAGCGAGCACGACGAGGCCGGGTCGGGCCAGGAGGAGCTGTACGTCGTGCTCGACGGGAACGCGACCTTCGAGGTCGACGGCGAGACGGTCGACGCGCCCCCAGGAACACTCGTGTTCGTCGGGCCGGAGTCGCGGCGGAAGGCGACCGGGGACGGAACCGTCCTCGCCGTCGGCGCCACACCCGGCGAGGCGTACCAGGGAGTCGACTGGGGTGAGGCGTGGCCGTTCCACAACGAGTCGATGAAGGCCTACGGCGACCAGCGCTACGCCGACGCGCTCGAAGCGGTCCGCGGTGCCCTCGAGCACATGCCGGACCACGCGGGCTTGCATTACAACTACGCGTGCTTCGCAACCCTCGCGGGCGACACCGGCGACGACACGTTCGACCACCTCCGGCGGTCCGTCGAGCTGTTTCCGCGCTTCCGCGAGGACGCGCGCAGAGACGAGGACCTCGCCGCCGTACGCGACGACCCGCGGTTCGAGCAGGCTCTGCGCTGAGCGCGCGCCGCGCCTCGCAGCGCAGAAACGCGTCCGCTGCTCGCTGCGGCGGCAACGCTCGGCGCGACCGCGCAGCGCAACCCACGGCACGTCAGGTAGCCGAGCTGGGAGCGGCGGCCCCCCGCAAATCTCAGGATCGTCGGCGCGCCGCCGCTTGAGCGCGCCGCCTTGGCGATGCCGGCGGCATCGCCCGCCGGAGCCCGCTCGCGGCGGCGCCAGTCCGCAACCCCGCTCCCGAGCTCGAGCTCGAGCTCGACGACGTTAGGAGCTCGAGCGGAGTGGGAACTCGCCCGCCCGCTCGAGTTCCCTCGCTGGCTCAGGCGCCGCGGCAGTGCCCCCGCGGTGGGTCGTGCTCGTCGCGGGCGGCGGTCGCGGTGATCGTGGTGGGCCGGTGCGTCCATCGCGCGTTCGCGTCGGTGGTCGCGCCTCGCCCACCGCGGCGCTTAGAGCTTGTTTCGCAATGAGCCTTGCCTGGGGCTCCGTCCGAGTGGGTGCCCGGCACACAGCTAGCCGGGCTGCCTTTGTTGACCGTCCTTGTGCAGGATGGGACAATCCGTAGTTCATGTCCAGGGGTCAAGAAGGAGGCGACAGATGAGGCGACTCCTTGTGATTCTGGCGGTCGTCGGGGCGCTCGCTGCATCCGCCAGTGCGCAGGCCGCAACGACCGTCGAAAAGATGACGTTTGACAGCACCTTCCCGCTCTGCAACGGCGACCCGATCCACCTGTCAGGGACGCTGCTGGCCGTCATTTCGGAGACGACAACTCCCTCGGGCGGCGAGGTCATTGCGTTCCACTTCCAGCCGCAAGGTGTGACAGGAGTCGATCTGGTCACTGGGACGGTCTTCCACGCAACGGGCCTCACGCGGGACTTGATCGTGATCTCACCGCCGGGCGGAACCACAGAGACATTTGTGAACCGCTTCCACATTCAGGCCACGGGCGGCGCCGAGAGCTTCATCGTGAGCGAGCTGATTCACATCACCATCGCTCCCGACGGCACGGTCACGGTCGAATTCGACAACTTCGCCTCCACCTGCTGACTCGCCGACGGCTGCCAACAAAGGGCGAAAACGTCAGTCGCCCAAGTCTCCCCTGCTCTGGCGCGGGTTTCGCATCTCAGGAGTCCACGATCAGGTCTCGGCTCTAGCGAGCGCCAGGAAGGGCGCAACGCGCTCACGGGAGTTCTCGGATGCCTCGGCTATCTCCAGGGCGGTCATGGCTGCGAAGGCGGCGCACCACTTGAAAAGACGTCTGGGCTCTGCTCCGATCGCGGGAGCCAGCCCTTCGGCGCGTGCAGCGATGGTCTCGACATCCCCGGCCTGCCAGAGCACCAGGTCGATTGCATCGAAGGCCGGGTCACCGACGCAGGGCGCCGGGTCGATCGCAACGAGGCCCCGCTCCTCGCCGCCGTCCAGGACGTTCACCGGAGTGAGATCGCCGTGGAGCAGAACCGCCGCAGGCGCATCCTCGGCTAGCCGCATCGCCAGCTGACGCCCGCGCTCGTACAGCTCGGGGAAGATCAGCGCGGCAAGGTCGGGCCGGCGCTCGTAGTTCTTCCTCCCGGATTCGTAGAGGTAGGCGATGCGGTCCGCGACTGGGTGGTAGGAGGGCTCGGGCACCCCATCCATGTGAAGAGACGTCACGAGGGCGGCGCGGCTCTCAAGGCGCGGGTGGGCCATCGATTCGGCGAGCGACGTGCCGGGGTCTATTGCCTCGATCAGGAGTGCGCCGGCAGCCTCGTCGACGGCAAGGACGGCGGGTACGTGAACGGTTCGCCAGCGAGCGAGCGCGGCTGCTTCGTCCAGGATGCGGGGCCGCTCCGGACTCACTTTCAGCACCGCCGGGCAGCCCTCGGCAGTTCGGCACCGGATCACGGCGGAGATGCTGATGTGGGAGTCGCTGCGGAGCTTCGACGAGCATGCGCGCGACGGCGTTCGGCGCGCGATCCCGCTGGCGATCCTGATGTTCTTCTTCCAGCGCGAGGGCGGTCGTGACGCGTTCTGGATCTTCTTCGCCGCCTACATCGTGCTCCTCACGACGGGAAAAGCGCCGAAGGACTTGGCGCTGGTGCGCGTCGGGAGCACGCTGTTCGGCGTCGTAGCACTGGCCGTCGCGTCCTACGTCATGCCGGACCGAGTGCTCTTCTCGCTCGGCATCGTCATCCTCTTCGCGGGTGTCGGCCTCAGCCCGGCATACGTGATCGTCGGCGGCGCCCTCACCTCGATCGGCTCGATTCTCCTGGCGGGAGCGCCGACCGGAGACGTGGCGGGCTGGGCCGGGCACCGCTTGCTCGACACGATGCTTGGCTGCGCGATAGCGCTGGTCGCGACCTACCTCCTCTGGCCGAGAGACCGGGAGGCGAAAGAGACGGTGCCGGTACCGGCGACGTAACCGTCACGGTCGGTGCGCGGGAGGCGAGGGCACGGAACCCACAGAGCGAGAACCCCCGAAGGGGATGGCCGCGCCTCAGTCGCGTCTGGAGCGAGCACGGTCGTGGGTGGCGTCCTTGCGGGCGGACGGTGAGCGGCTCGCACAGCGGGCCCAGGACGAACGGGAACGACGTCGCTCGGTCGACACGCTGTTCGAGATGGTGGAACGCGACAGCGAGGTGGGTGGCGGGATCATCGCGGGCGCGCTTGCCTACCGGCTGTTCATCTGGCTGCTCCCGCTCGCCCTCATCGCCGTCGCCGGCCTCGGCTTCGCTGCCGACGCCTCGTCCGAGTCTCTCGAGGAGGCAGCGCACTCGCTGGGCCTGGAAGGGCTGATCTCGAACTCGATCGCGAACGCCGCCGACAGTCCGAACCGCTGGTATGCGCTCCTGATCGGCATCCCCGTCCTGATCTGGGCCACGAGGAGCATGCTCCGGGTGCTGATCGGCGCGCATCGGCTCGTGTGGACCGATGTTCGCGCCAGGGCCCCGAAGCCGAAGCTGGTGTTGTCGCTGAGGTTGCTCGTCCTGCTCTTGTGCTTCGGCGTCGTCTCCACAGCCGCGAGCGCGATCCGGGCGTGGTCGACTGCCCCCGGCGTGCTCGCCACGCTGGTCGCGCTCGTGCCCTACGCCGGTCTCTGGGTGCTGATCGCGGTTCGGCTTCCTCACCGCGACGCGCCGTGGACGGCGCTCATTCCCGGTGCACTCGTGCTCGCGATGGGCGTCGAGCTGTTCCACGCCGTCATCGTCTACGTGATCAGCCCCTGGGCCGTTGCGAAGCAGGGAACCTACGGAGCGCTCGGGGTCGCGGCCGCCCTGCTCGTCGGCCTCTTCCTGATCAGCAGGCTCGTCGTCGCCTCCGCGGTCGTCAATGCGACGTTGTGGGAGCGGCGATCCCGAGCGGCCTGAGGGCGGGTCGCTCAGCGAGGCCGTGCAGCGGAATCCGCCGACCTGCTTCCTAGACTCTGCAGCAGCATGAGTTCCACGGGCAGTCGCCGTGTAGAGCTTCTCGTACCGGTTCGGACGCTGATCGTCGTCGCGGCCGCCGTCGGGGTCATCGCCGCCTTTCGGGCAATCGGCGATACCTTCCTGATCGTCTTCGTCGGGATCTTCCTGGCGCTCGTCTTCGAGTACCCGGTTCGATTCGTCATGGCGAAAACGCGGCTCTCTCGCGGTCTGGCTGCGACCGTCACCGTGCTCGGCACCGCACTCGTGGTGACGGTCTTTTTCCTGCTGCTCCTCGTCCCGCTCGTCGGCGGCGTGCGAGACGCCTTGAAGGACTTGCCGACGATCGTCCAGAGTCTGCGCGACTCAGGAGAGCTCTCCTGGCTCGGCGACTCGGGTGCCGCCGAGAACGTTCAGTCGGGAGCTCAGCAGGTGTCGGTCTCGATTCCCGACGCCATCTCGAGCGTTCTCGGCATCGCGGGGGGCTTCTTCTCGGTCTTCCTGGCCGCCTTCACGATCTTGTTCATCTGCCTCTTCCTGCTCACCGACGTGACCAATCTGAAGCGCTCGCTCGCCAGCGTGCTCATGCCGGGCGAGGACGAGCGTTGGCTCGGCGTGTGGGAGCGGGTGACCGAGTCGGTGTCGCGCTGGGCGATCGGCGTCGTCGTCATCGCGACGATCGCAGGCACGGTGCAAGGCACCACTGCGTGGCTGCTCGGCTCGAGCTACGCCGTGGGGCTCGGCGTGATCGCCGGGCTGCTCGACATGATCCCGAACCTCGGTGCCACGATCGCCGGCTTCGTCCTCGTACCGACGCTCTGGGCCGAAGAGGGACTGACGTCGGCGCTGGTCATGCTCGCGGTCATCCTGGTGTACCAACAGGTCGAGAACAACATCCTGACCCCGAAGATCCAGGGCAGGGCCGTTCGCCTCTCGGGCTTCTTCATCATCGTCGCGGTCACGCTCTTCGGGGCGTTGCTCGGTGTCCTGGGCGCGCTGACCGCGGTCCCGCTCGCCGCGACCCTCCAGATCTTCGTTCAGGAGCTCAGCCAGGCTCGACGCGATCGGGTCGCGACCGCGAGGGCGCAGCTGGAATCTCCGGCCGAGGGCGCATAGGCCGTCGCGATGGGCCGGTGGAATGTCATCGAGCGGCGCCGAACGTCGGAATCGGAATGTGGTGGTCTCTCCAGACCGTTACCACGGTCGGGTACGGGGACGTCACGCCGGCGGAGTTGACGGGCAGGCTCGTGGGGGCGGCGGTGATGCTGTACGGAACCGCGTTCATTGCGATCATCACGGCCGTCATCACGTCGACCTTCGTCACGCGGGCGGCGAGCCAACACGAGGCGGAGCGAAGACAGGACGAGCTGAGCGACCGAGAGCACATGGAGAGGCGCTTCGACGAGCTCGAGCACAAGCTCGACCTGCTCGCGGCGGCGCGCAAAGAACCAGAGGCTTGACGAGGCGCGGCGGCGCGCGGCGAGCGCGCGCCGCCGCGATTCCCCTCAGTCTGCGGTGATCGACCCGAAGAGCCCGTGGGACTCCTCGTCCGGGCCCGCCGTGAAGAAGAGCGTTCCCGTCGGCCCCGCGTTGCCGCCGTTGCCGAACCGAAGCGCCCACAGACCGTCGATCGTGAGCGGCTTTCCGTCCGAGCCTCGCAGCTCGCCGCGGTGCTCGAAGTGCCCGTTCGGAAGCTCCTCGTAGGCGTTGATCTGTCCGTCGCCGAAGTTGCCCACGAGCAGGTCGCCTCCGAAGCGACCGAAGCCGCCCGGCGCGAGCGCGAGCCCCCACGGCGCATTCAGCTGTCCGTGCTGAGCCACTCGCCCGAGCAGGTTGCCCGCGAGGTCGTATGCATCGACGAAGCCGGCGCCCTGGCCGGCCACCTCGTCCTCGGCGTCCTCGTCCTGCTTGGCGTACGCGACGAAGACACGGTCGCCGATGGTCTGGACGTTGAACGGGGCGTAGCCCGCCAGCAGCGCCGGGTCTTCGAAGCCACCCGGAACGAGACCGAAGCTGCCGTTGAAGACGTCGATCCGCGCGTTGTGGAAGTCGGCCGCATAGAGCCGCGGCCCCGACGCGGTGTCGGCGATCGCGAGCCCCTTGTAGATCGCCCCCTCGCTCGAGCGGTCCGCGACCACTTTGGCAGTCGTTCCCTGCGCGGCGTTCCACCCGCGGACGATGCCGTCCTCGCTATCGAACAGGAACAGCGCCTTGCCGCCGGTGGGCAGGAGGAAACCGCTCGTCGGATTGAAGACCGTTCCCGTCGGACCTCCGGCGACGTCAACGACGAGCGACTGCGGCGTTCCGTCTCCCCGGTACAGCGTCGAGAGGTCCTTGCCGTTGTCGGAGACCCACCACGGCGAGGCCCCACTCGCCGTCAGGCCCCAGGCATTGACGAGGTTCGGGTCGGTGTGAGCCGCGACCCCGGCCTGATCCGAGACCAGGGGCGTGACCGTGTATGCGTTCTTCTCGGCAGCCCCCAGCGGCGAGACCGCCACGAGCGCCGAAACGAGCACGAGCGCCAACCCGAGCAGAGCGGTTGGCCAGCGTGCGGAAGGATGCCGTTTCATCATTCACACTCCTTGACTAGGCGTGGCCCTTCCGTGCTAGCCGTACGGGCCGGGTGGGCGAGCGGATTGCGGTCGAGCTGTCGCCGGGTTCAGCCGCCGCGCACGGATGCAGGCTGCAGCTGTCCGTAGCCCACGCCGCGGAGGGCCTCGGCCATCTCGTGGAGGATCGCCGGGTCGTCGATCGTCGCCGGGGTCGTGTATTCCTCGCCGTCCGCGATCCGGCGCATCGTCCCCCGCAGGATCTTGCCGGATCGGGTCTTGGGCAGGCGCTCGACGATTACGGCGATCCTGAACGAGGCAACAGGACCGATCCGTTCGCGCACGAGCTGCACGACCTCCGCAGTGATCTCCGCGTCCGGCCGATCGACTCCCGCCTTCAAGACGAGGAAGCCGATGGGCAGCTGGCCCTTGAGCTCGTCCGCCACGCCGATCACCGCGCACTCGGCAACGTCCGGGTGCGACGCCAGAACCTCCTCGATCGCCCCCGTCGAGAGCCGGTGTGCGGCGACGTTGATGATGTCGTCCGTCCGCGACATGACGAACACGTAGCCGGCATCGTCGACGTACCCGGCATCGGCCGTCTGGTAGTAGCCGGGAAAGGCAGTGAGGTACGTCTCGCGAAAGCGCTCGTCCGCGTTCCAGAGCGTTGGCGATGAACCGGGCGGCATGGGCAGCTTCACCGCCAGCGCGCCGATGTCGCCGCTCGCAAGCTCGCTGCCACCGCCGCCCAGTACACGTACGTCCCAGCCTGGTACGGCGCGCGTCGCGGAGCCTGGAACGACGGGGAGCCGCTCGATTCCGAGGCAGTTGGCGACGATCGGCCAACCGGTCTCGGTCTGCCACCAGTGGTCGATCACCGGCACTCCGAGCTTCTGCTCCGCCCAACCGAGCGTCTCGGGGTCGCAGCGCTCGCCGGCCAGGAAGAGGGCCCGAAAGCCCGAGAGGTCGTGGCGCCCGATCAGGGTGCCGTCCGGGTCCTGCTGGCGGATCGCGCGAAAGGCGGTCGGTGCGGTGAAGAGCGTGCAGACGTCGTGTTCGGCGATCACGCGCCAGAACGCACCGGCGTCGGGAGTGCCGACCGGCTTGCCCTCGTAGAGCACCGTCGTACAGCCGTGAAGGAGCGGCGCGTACACGATGTAGGAGTGTCCGACGACCCAGCCGACGTCGGAGGCAGCCCAGTACACCTCGCCGGCATCGACGTCGTAGACGTGCTTCATCGTCCACTCGAGCGCGACCGCGTGCCCGCCGTTGTCACGCACGATCCCCTTCGGCTGACCGGTCGTCCCCGACGTGTAGAGGATGTAGAGCGGATCCGTCGCCTCGACCGGCACGCAGCCCTCGGGCTCGGCAGCCGAGACGGCATCGTGCCAGTCGAGGTCCCGATCGAAACCGAGGTCGGCCTCGAGCATCGGGCGCTGGAGCACGATGCTGCACTCCGGCTTCTCCTCGACGAGCGCGATCGCCGCGTCGAGCAACGGTTTGTACGGAACCAGACGCCCCGGCTCGATCCCGCACGAGGCCGAGACGACCACCTTCGGCTTGGCGTCCTCGATGCGGCTCGCCAGCTCGTTCGCCGCGAAACCGCCGAAGACGACCGAGTGGATCGCACCGAGCCGTGCACAGGCGAGCATCGCGATCACCGCCTCGGGCACCATCGGCATGTAGACGATCACCCGATCGCCGCGCTCCACCCCTCTGGCCGCGAGCGCGCCCGCGAACCCGGCGACCGCATCGCGCAACTCTCGATAGGTGAACGTCCGCGTCGTCTCCGTGACAGGCGAGTCGTAGACGAGCGCGAGCTGATCGCCCCGGCCTGCGTCCACGTGTCGGTCGAGCGCGTTGTGGCACGTGTTGAGGCGGCCCCCCGTAAACCAGCGGTAGATCGGCGCGCGCGAATCGTCGAGCACCCGCTCCCACGGTTCGACCCAATCGATCGCCGCGGCCGCGCCGGCCCAGAATTCCTCCGGATCCTCCAGTGAGTGCCGGTAGATCTCCTCGAACCGGCCCATGCGCGCGTCCTTTCCAGCCGTCCGCCGGGCTCGGGCGGGCAGCTCCTGGCACGTCGATTCAGGTCAGGGCGGATCGAAGCTACCGCTCGGTTCGAACCGGGTCAACGACCGCTGCGGCCGTCACGGACCTCGGCTCTCGGCGGCGATAGAGAATCGGCGCGCGGCTCAGGTACGCGATCGGGACGCTCCAGGCATGGACGAGCCTCGTGAACGGCCAGATGGCGAAGAGGAGCCACGCGGTGAGGGCATGGGCCTGGAACAGGAACGAGGCGTTCGCCATCAGCGTCTCGTGCGGGTGGAGAAGGAAGATCCCTCGGAACCAGGGGCTGACGGTTTCGCGGTAGGCGTAGCGGTCGATCGCGGTCCCCCAGACCGTGGCCAGCATCCCGAACAGGATCGTCGCGGCGAGCACGGGATAGAGGAACAGGTCGCTGCGAGTCGTGGTCGCGCGCACGCGTCCGATCCGGAGCCTGCGGTAGACGAGGATCGAGAAGCCCGCCACGATCGCGACGCCCGAGATACCCCCCGCGAGCGCCGCGACCCAGTGATAGGCGTTGTCCCCGAAACCGACCGCCTCGGTCCACGAGTCGGGAACGAGGATGCCGAGCACATGGCCGCCGATGGCGGCGAGGATCCCGAAGTGGAAGAGCAGGCTGCCGGCCCGGAGCAGCGGCCGCTCCAGGAGCTGCGTCGAACGGGCCGTCCACGTGTACTGGTCGCGGCGGTAGCGCCACACGTGGCCGAGGGCGAACGTGGCGACGCAGAGATAGGGGAAGACGACCCAGAGGAAGAAGTCGAGTCGGGTCATGCTGTCGCTGCCGGCTCCGACGCCGGCTCGAGGCCGACGAGCTCGCTCGGCGGGCCCTCGCCCGCCAGTCGGCGCGCGGCGGCGAGCTGGGCCTTCGTGGGCCTCGGAAGCGATCCGACCAGCGAGTCGAGCAGGTTGGCATACGGGCTGCCCGTGTCGTGGAGCCGCGAGCGGACGAGCTCGAGCGGTGCTCTCAGCTCGTTCAGCAGGGTTTCCCCGGCCGGGGGAGCGAGCGCCGCGAACTCGAGCAGCACCGGCAGGTAGTCGGGCAGCTCGCTCGCGGTCAGGGGGAGGCCGGCCTCCGCGAAACGCCGCTTCAGGCGAACGAGCTCGAGCCCTCGCTGCCGGCGGTCGCCATGCGTGTGGTACGTGAGATGGAGGCTGGCCCGGCGGTCGAAGTCGAAGGAGCGGACGTAGCCCTCCTCCACGTCGCGGAGAGGCGTCTCGTCGAGCCACGCGAGAAAGCGCTCGAGGCGTCGATCTCCCACGGCGAGTGGCCCGAGCTCCTGCACGGCCTCGAGGAGCGCGGCGTCCGGATACTGGAGCAGCGCCGAGAGCAGCAGCCACGGCCTCTTCACAGGAGCCTCCTCGTGAAGCGGCTCGGGCGCGCGATGCCTCCGGCACCCTGGAGCTCGGCCACGCCGCCTGCGACCTCCGGATGCGCCTGCGGAATCACGTAGCGGTCGTGGAACTTCGCGATCGCGAGGAGGCGGAACATCTTCTCGACGGACTCGGGCGTGAGGCCGACCGCCTCGGCGATCGCGGGATCGGGCTCCGCGCCGAGGTTCTGCTCCCGCATGTACCGGCGCATGGCGGCGAGCCGCTTGAGGGCAACGCGCACCGGCTCCTCGTCGCCCGCCGTGAGCATGTTGGCGAGGTACCTGACGGGAATGCGCAGCTCCTCGATCGCGGGGAAGACGTCGTCGGGATCGGCCTCGGAGCCTTCGCCCTCGATCATGCTCATCACCGGCGAGAGCGGAGGCACGTACCAGACCATCGGCAGCGTCCGGTACTCGGGGTGCAGCGGGAGCGCGACACGGTGGTCGACCGCGAGCGTGTACACGGGCGAGCGCTCCGCCGCCTGCAGCCAGTCGTCGGCGATCCCGTCCCTTGCCGCCTGCTCGCGGACCTCAGGGTCGCGCGGGTCGAGGAAGAGCGAGAGCTGCGCGTCGAGCAGGTCCTTCTCCGCGGGAACCGACGCCGCCTCCTCGACGCGATCGGCGTCGTAGAGGACGACGCCGAGGTAACGGATGCGGCCGACGCAGGTCTCCGAGCAGACCGTGGGCTGTCCCGTCTCGAGCCGGGGGTAGCAGAGCGTGCACTTCTCCGCCTTCCCGCTCTGCCAGTTGAAGTAGGTCTTCTTGTACGGACAGCCCGAGACGCAGAGCCGCCAGCTGCGGCAGGCGTCCTGGTCGACGAGAACGACCCCGTCCTCGTCTCGCTTGTACATCGCGCCCGAGGGACAGGACGCGACGCACGAGGGGTTGAGACAGTGCTCGCAGATGCGCGGGAGGTAGAACATGAACGCACGCTCGTACTCGAGGCGCACCTGCTCCTCGGCGCCTTCGCGCAGATTTGGGTCCGCGGTCGCCCGCTCCGGTGCGCCGGCGAGATCGTCTTCCCAGTTCGGCCCCCACTGGAGGTCGAGCGGCTCGCCGGTGACCTGCGACTCCGGGCGGGCGACGGGCTGATGCTTCTGCACCGGTGCCGTCGTCAGCGTCTCGTAGTCGTAGGTCCACGGCTCGTAGTAGTCCTCGAGCGTCGGCAGGTCGGGGTTGAAGAAGAGGCTCGCGAGCTTGCGAGCCGGCCCGCCTGCCTTGAGTCGCAGCCGCCCGCGCCGGTCGAGCTCCCAGCCTCCCTTCCACTGCTCCTGGTCCTCCCAGCGCTTGGGATAGCCGACGCCCGGCTTCGTCTCGACGTCGTTGAACCACATGTACTCGGCCCCGCGGCGGTTCGTCCAGACGTTCTTGCAGGTGACCGAGCAGGTGTGGCAGCCGATGCACTTGTCGAGGTTCATGACCATCGAGATCTGGGCGCGAACCCGCATCAGTAGTCGACCTCCTGCAGCTTCCGGACGACCGCGAGCTCGTCGCGCTGCGGCCCGGTCGGCCCGTAGTAGTTGAAGCCGTAGGAGAGCTGCGCGTAGCCGCCCACGAGCAGGGTCGGCTTGATCGAGATGCGCGTCACCGAGTTGTCGGTGCCGCCGCGGGTCCCGGAGAGCTCGCTCTTCGGCACGTTCACGTGCCGGTCCTGCGAGTGGTACATGAGCCCGATCCCCTTCGGAACGCGGTGCGAGACGACCGCCCGACAGGTGATCACCCCGTTCCGGTTGAACACCTCGACCCAGTCGTTGTCCTTGACGCCGATCGCATCGGCGTCCTCGACCGAGAGCCACGTGACGGGACCGCCGCGGAAGAGCGTCAGCATGTGCAGGTTGTCCTGGAACTCGGAGTGGATCGACCACTTCGAGTGCGGAGAGAGCCAGCGGATGTGCACCTCGGCCCGGTCCGACTCGCCGGAGAACTGCTCGCCCACGTGGCGGATGACGTCGATTGGCGGCCGGAAGACTGGGAGTCCTTCTCCGAACTCGAGCAACCACTCGTGGTCGACGTAGAACTGCTGCCGGCCCGTCAGTGTCCGCCAGGGAACGCGTCGCTCGACGTTGATGGTGAACGGGGAATAACGGCGCTCGCGCGACTCGAGCCCCGACCACTCCGGCGAAGCGATCACCTTGCGCGGCTGAACCTGCGTGTCGCCGAAGGCGATGCGCACGTCGGCCGTCTCCTCGGCCAGGTCGACGAGCGGCTTTCCCGTTCGTTGCTCCAGGGCGCGGAAGCCTTCGAGCGCCAGCCGGCCGTTGGTCACCCCGGAGAGCGCGAGAATCGCCTCGCACCAGTCGACGTCGCGGGCGAGGCTCGGGCGGCCGTTCACCTCGCCGTTGCGGCGGCGCAGCTCATCGACCTCCGCGAGCGGTTGCCACGAGATCCCCTTCGCGGCGGTTCCGAGCTCCTCGACGAGGGGGCCCAGGGTGAGCCACTTGTCGAGCACGGCGCCGTAGTCGCGCTCGACCACGGCGAGCTTCGGCATCGTCTTGCCCGGCACCGGCTCGCACTCCCCGGCTCTCCAGTCGCGCACCTCGCCGAACGGCTGGGCGAGCTCGTCCGGCGTGTCGTGCAGCAGAGGTGCGGCCACGATGTCGCGCCGAGTGCCGAGATGGCGCTCAGCGAGGCGGCTGAACGACTCGGCGATCAGTCTGAAGACGTCGAAGTCGCTTCGCGTCTCCCACGGCGGCGGGATCGCCGGGTTGAACGAGTGCACGAACGGGTGGAGGTCGGTCGAGGAGAGGTCGTGCTTCTCGTACCAGGTCGCGGCCGGCAGCACGACGTCGGAGTAGAGCGCCGACCCGTTCATCCGGAAGTCGATCGTCGTGAAGAGGTCGATCTTCCCGGTCGGTGCCTCCTCGCGCCAGACCACCTCCTCCGGCCGGAACTCCTCGGCCGCCTCGCTGTTGCGAATCGCGGCGTCGGGAACGCCGAGCACGTAGCGGAGGAAGTACTCGTGGCCCTTGCTCGAGGAGCCCAGCAGGTTGGCGCGCCAGAGCGTCAGTACGCGCGGGTAGTTCTGCGGTGCGTCGGGATCCTCTGCGGCGAAGCGCAGGCGCCCCTCTCGGAGCTCCCGGACGACGTACTCCGCGGGCTCGAGACCTTCGGCCTCGGCTGCATCGGCGAGGTCGAGGGGGTTCCGGTCGAAGCTCGGGAAGGACGGCATCCAGCCGAGCCGCGCCGCCAACGCGTTGCAGTCGGCGAGGTGCAGGTTCTTCAGCTTCCCCCGGCCGATCGGAGATGCGTACTCGCCGGCCCGCGTGCGCTGGTAGCGCCACTGGTCGCTCAGCAGGAACCAGAACGGCGTCGTGGCTTGCTGGCGCGGGGGCCGGTTCCAGTCGAGGGCGAAGGCGAGCGACGACCATCCCGTGATCGGCCGAACCTTTTCCTGGCCGACGTAGTGGGCCCAGCCGCCGCCGTTCACCCCCTGGCAGCCGCACAGGAGGACGAGGTTCAGCATCGCCCGGTAGATCTGGTCCGAGTGATACCAGTGATTCGTGCCCGCGCCCATGACGATCAGCGAGCGGCCGTTCGTCCGCTCGGCGGTCCGGGCGAACTCCCGGGCGACGCGGATCACACGGCCCGCGTCGACACCCGTGTGCGTCTCCTGCCAGGCCGGTGTGTACGGCTTCGGATCGTCGTAGCCCGAGGGCCAGTCGCCCGGCAGCTCGCCCCGCTTGACCCCGAGCTGCGCGGCGAGCAGGTCGAAGACGGTCGTCACGAGGTGGTCGCCGATCCGCTTCGCAGGCACGCCCCGCCGGTGGGAAGAGCCGCCCTCGTCGCCGCCCACGTCGAAGCGCGGCAGCTCCACCTCGACGAGCTCGTCCTCTCTCCCGAGCACGGACAGGGCGGGCTCCACCTCGCCGAGGTCGAGGTTCCAGAACCCCATCCCCTCTTCCCCCCAGCGGAAGCCGATCGAGCCGTTCGGGACGGCAGGATTGCCGGTCGCGGTGTCGAGCACGACGGTCTTCCACTCCGCGTGCTCGCTCCGGTGCCCGAGGTCGGACGCCCGCAGGAAGCGATCCGTCACCCAGGCGCCCCCGCGCTCGCGCAGTGTTACCAGGAACGGGAGATCGGTGTTCTCGCGCGCATAGCGCTCGAAGTACGGCACCTGCCGGTCGACGTAGAACTCCTTGAAGATCACGTGCCCCATCGCCATGGCGAGCGCCCCGTCCGACCCCGCTTCGGCGGGGAGCCAGTGGTCGGCGAACTTCGTGTGGCCGGCGAAGTCCGGTGACACGACCACGACCTTCTGCCCCCGGTAGCGCGCCTCCGTCAAGAAGTGGGCGTCCGGGGTGCGCGTCTGGGGGATGTTCGAGCCCCAGAGGATCACGTACGCGGCGTTCCACCAGTCGGCGGACTCGGGCACGTCGGTCTGGTCGCCCCAGATCTGCGGCGAGGCGGGCGGCAGGTCCGCGTACCAGTCGTAGAAGCTGAGACAGACGCCGCCGATCAGCGACAGGAAGCGGGTGCCGGCGGCGTACGAGACCATCGACATAGCCGGGATCGGCGTGAAGCCGGCGATCCGGTCCGGCCCGTAGCGGCGGATCGTGTGGACGTGCGCAGCCGCGATGAGGTCGGCCACCTCGTCCCACGAGGCGCGAACGAAACCGCCCTTTCCGCGCAACGACTTGTAGCTCCGCGCGCGGTCGGGATCCTCGACCACCGCCGCCCACGCCTCGACCGGGTCGCCGGTGCGGGCGAGCTCCGTGCGGTAGAGGTCGAGCAGCACGCCACGCACGTACGGGTAGCGGACGCGGAGCGGTGAGTAGACGTACCAACTGAAGGACGCGCCTCTCGGGCAGCCGCGGGGCTCGTACTCGGGTACGTCGACGCCGTTCGACGGATAGTCAGTCTGCTGCGTCTCCCAGGCGACGATGCCGTCCTTGACGTGGATCTTCCACGAGCAGGAGCCCGTGCAGTTCACTCCATGGGTGGAGCGAACGACGCGATCGTGCTGCCAGCGATCGCGGTAGAAGGACTCCCACTCCCGGCCCCGGCCCGAGAGCGCGCTCCAGCCGTTCCCGCTGCCGCCGAAGAAGCGGCTCGAGCCGCGGATCCGCGATCGCTCAGCCACGCGCGCCCGCGGGGGGAGCACCCCGCAGCTCGGCGAGCGGTGCCGTCCGCAGCAGCCAGACCGCCAGGGTCAGACACAAGGCGACGAAGACGAGTAGGCCGACGAACCCGTACGTGTACGTACCCTCGGCGTCCTTGACGAGGCCGACGAAGACGGGCGGGAAGAAACCGCCGAGTCCGCCGGCCGCACCGACCACGCCGGCGGCCGCACCGGCATCGCTCGGGAACTCGGCCGGAACGAGCTTGAAGACGGCCCCGTTCCCCGCTCCGAGGAACGCGCCGAGCGTGAGGCACGCGATCGTGACGGGGACGATCCGCGGCGCCGACGCGATCGCCGCCAGCACGGCCGCGTCGATGCCGATGCCCGCGAACGCCAGCACGAGCACCGGGTAGGCTCCCGCGTGGTCGGCGAGCCAGCCTCCGATCGGCCGCGCGACGGTCGCGGCGATGATGAACCCCGCGGCGCGGGCGCTCGCCTCTCCCTTCGAGTAGTCGAACCAGTCCTGGAGGAGCGTCGGCAGCAGGAACGCCATCGCGACGAATCCGCCGAAGGTAATGAAGTAGAAGAACGCGAGCCGGTAGAGGCGCCAGCCGGACCGGAGCACCTGTCGGTACTGAGTGGGCGGCGTCTTCACCGGTGCGTTCCGCGCGAGCGAGTAGAAGAGCCACGCCGCCGCGAGCAGGACGATCGCGGTCATCCAACCCAGGGCCGGCCG
>DASTCG010000039.1:0-3112 GCA_035711385.1 Gaiellaceae bacterium | reverse complement strand
GATCTGCTCCGGCTCGACGCCGGCTCGGTCGATCGCCGCCCGCATCATCTCGGCGACGCCGATGGCCTCGGGCTCCGGCGCGGCCATGTGGTAGCCGTCGTTCGACGTCCCGTAGGCGAGCACCTCCGCGTAGATCGTGGCGCCGCGGGCTCGCGCCGCCTCCAGCTCCTCGAGGAGGAGCGCCCCCGCCCCCTCGCCGATGACGAAGCCGGCACGCGTGGCGTCGAAGGGCCGGGACGCGCGCGGCGGGTATTCCTCCTCGGCGGCGAGCCCGCGCATCGCGCAGAAGCCGGCAAGGATCAGCGGGTGCATGCACGCCTCCGTCCCGCCGGTGAGCATCGCATCGGCGTCGCCTCGGCGAATGATCTCGGCGCCCTCGCCGACCGCGTGCGAGCCGGTCGCGCAGGCCGAGACCGGTGCGTAGTTCGGGCCGCGGAGACCGAGCGTGATCGCGAGCTGGCCCGATGCGGAGTCCACCAGCACGCTCGGAAGGAAGTACGGCGAGACGCGGTCGGGCCCGCGCTCCTGGAGAACCTCGTGTTGCTGCATGATTCCGAGGAACCCTCCGATCGCGGAGCCGAAGGCGATCCCGACGCGGCTCGAGGGGTAGTGGGAGTCGAGGCCCGCGTCCTCGAGAGCCTGCCGTCCCGCCTCGACCGCGAGCAGGACGTTGCGGTCGAGCCGCCGGGCCTCCTTCGGCGTGACGATGTCGGGCGGCTCGAAGTCGGTGACCTCGGCCGCGACGCGGACCGGGAACCCGCTCGCGTCGAACGAGCGGATGAAGTCGATGCCGCTCTTCCCGGCCAGCGCGGCGTCCCAGGTGGACGGCGTGTCCAGCCCGAGCGGGCTGACCGTCCCCATCCCCGTGATCACGACCCGGCGCATCGGGCAAGCTTAGGCAAGTGCCGGGCCCGAACGTCCCCTTCCCGCCGATGGAGGCGGAGCTCGTCTCGGAGCTGCCCGACGGCGACGGCTGGCAGTACGAGCCGAAGTGGGACGGCTTCCGCGGAATCCTGGAGAACGACAGCGGGGAGCTCGCGCTCTGGTCGCGGAAGGAGCGGCCGCTGCTCCGCTACTTCCCGGAGCTGCGCCCGCTCGGCGAGCTGCTTCCGCCCCACTCCGCGCTCGACGGCGAGATCGTGATCGCCAAGGACGGCGTCCTCGACTTCGACTCGATGCAGATGCGGCTTCACCCGGCCGAGTCGCGGGTCCAGCGGCTCGCGAAGGAGATCCCGGCCGAGTTCATCGCCTTCGACGTGCTGCTCTGGAAGGGCAAGCCCATCCACGAGCTGCCGCTCAGGAGACGGCGCAAGGAGCTCGAGCGGCTCGCGAAGGGCTTCCGCCTGTCGCCGTACACGCTCGATCCGGACGCCGCCGGCGAGTGGCTCGACACGTTCGAGGCGGCGGGCCTCGACGGCGTGATCGCGAAGCGCCTGGACGAGCCGTACCGGCCCGGCTCCCGCGAGGCGGTGACGAAGGTGAAGCCGTACAAGACGGCGGACGCCGTCGTCGTCGGGCTGCGCTGGAAGAACAAGCCGGAGAAGATCGCGACGCTCCTGCTCGGGCTCTACCGCGACGACGGCGGGCTCGACTACGTCGGCTCGGCGGCAGTCGCGGCCTCGAAGCACGACGCGATCGCCGAGCGGGTGGTGCCGCTGATCGACCAGAAGTCGGACCGGCGGTTCTCCGAGCCGAACCGCTGGGGCACCGGAGATCTCGAGGAACAGGCCGTGAAGCCGAAGCTCGTCGCGGAGGTCCGGTACGACAAGGTGCAAGGCAACCGCTTCCGGCACGGCACGCGCTTCCTCCGCTTCCGGGACGACAAGGATCCGAAGGACTGCACCTGGCGCGAGCTCCGCCCGCCGCGCAAGCCGAGCGACCCGACGTTCGAAAGCCTGCTCGCGTCCTGAGCGCCGCCGTTAGCGCTTCCGGGTCGAGCGCTTCGGGGTAGTCGGCTTGTCGCCGTCGTCGGGCCGAGCGCGGGAGGGCTGCACGCGCTTCGGCTCGCCGGGCATCTTCGGGAACTGGGGTGGGTAGGCCGCCTCGCCGATCCCCTCCTTCTCGTCCCGATCGACCCACTCGAAGAGCTTGCGGAGGTCGCAGACCGCGTCGTCGATCCCGGCCTGGACGTCGCCGAGCTTCGCGAAGCGCTCCGGCATCGTTCGCAGTGTGAAGTCCTCCGTCACGACGTCGGGCAGCTCGTCCCAGGTCACCGGCGCCGACACGGTCGCATCGGGCCGGGCGCGCACCGAGTAGGCGGACGCGATCGTGCGGTCGCGGGCGTTCTGGTTGTAGTCGATGAAGACGCGGCGGCCGCGCTCCTCCTTCCACCACGCGGTGGTGACCTTCTTCGGCAGCCGCCGTTCGACCTCGCGGGCGAACGCGAGCGCGCACCGGCGGACCTCCGGAAACGTCCAGTTCGGCTCGATCCGGCACGCGATGTGGATTCCCCTGTTGCCCGAGGTCTTCGGCCAGCCGACGAAGCCGAGCTCGTCGAGGACCTCGTGCACGAGCGCCGCAACCTTCTTGGCGTCCTTGAACGTCGTCCCCGGCTGAGGGTCGACGTCGATCCGCAGCTCGTCCGGGTTGTCGACGTGGGCTCGGCGTGAGGGCCAGGGATGGAAGTCGATCGTCGCGAGGTTCGCCGCCCACGCGACGTGCGCGAGCTCCGTCACGCACAGCTCGTCGGCATGGCGCCCGGACGGGAACGTGACCCGTGCGGTCTCGATCCAGTCCGGCCGCTTCTCCGGCACCCGCTTCTGGTAGATCGCCTCCCCCTCGGCGCCGTCGGGATGGCGCTTGAGCTGCGTCGGTCGCTCGTACAGTGCCCGGACAATCCCCTCCCCCACCGAGACGTAGTACTGGACGTGATCCAGCTTCGTCGCCTTCAGCTTCCGGTAGAAGATCTTGTCCGGGTTCGTCACCTTGACGGTGCGCCCGCCGATCTCGAGCTCGATGAAGGGTGAGGCCATCCCCCGGTATTTCACCCTTCCGGGGCATGCCCGTCGAGGATGGTCCTGCCATACCTAGATCGCCGGCTCCCCCCTCACATACCCCGGCACTTGCGGCGGCCCGTTTCGACCCCTCGAGGCGGGTTTCCGCGTTTCTAGGG
>DASTCG010000038.1:0-16713 GCA_035711385.1 Gaiellaceae bacterium | reverse complement strand
GGGAGCACCGGATTCAGCAGCAAACCGGACTTGACAAGTATCGAAGTTCGATACTTGGCAGGGCAGCAAGTGAGGAGGCTGCCAGCGCAGCCTCCTCGATCGTGAGGCCGTCCTCCTCGAGCAGGTTCAGCGACGTGCTCGTCGCCGAGGCGACGGTGCGCTATGCCGTCTGCTTGTTTTCGACCTCGAAAGTCGTCTCCTGAGGCGGCGTAGGGAGGCCACCTTCGATACCGGCTTGGAGCTGCGGCATGAGCGTGCTATCGCGGAAGCGCTCCCAGCTTTCCCGCGACTCGTGGATTGCCACGATCGTCCAGCCCTCCGATGAGGGCCCGGCCGCGTGGAAGATCTGACCGTCGGGGAGGTCCTTGCCGCCGTTCGGATGTACGGCCGCGAGGGATGCCTCGTACTGCTCCTTCGTCCCGCCTGGGAACCGATGCACGATGCCGTATGCCATCTCCGCTCCTTTCTGTCGGATCCGTTCGCGCGCGGCGTCGAAGGCCAGGGTGTCGCACCGCTTGCCGTGGGCAGCCGGCGCCGGTGACGCGGGGAGCCCCGATCGTATGCCGCTCCACAGCCCGCTTCAATGTCCGCTCGAGTCGGAAGTGGTAGGTCATCCAGTCCGAGTCATTGGTAATCGGACCGGCGCGCGTGATCGGCGTTCGCCCGGAGAACCGCCCCGACTTCGAGCCGGCGGAGAGGCCCTTGCTGCAGACCACGACCCAGTGGGCCGTGACGGCTTGATTGGGTCGCGCGAGCACGCGAACGCCGAGCTGGGCTGGCCGGTTGGCGTTCGCGGCGACGACAGTCGTCGCAAGTCGCCTGACGCCCGCGCGGTCTTGAACACGCGCGAAGGAGTAACCGCGGACGCCAGTCGGCGCCAGCGATCAGCGGTCTTGAGCGGAGAGCGGGCCGCCGCCACAGAGGCGGGGAACCCCCGCAACTGCGAGGTTTTCCACTTACCTAAGCCCTACAGGGGCGACAGGACTCGAACCTGCAACCCCCGGTTTTGGA
The DNA here is from genome assembly GCA_035711385.1 of Gaiellaceae bacterium. GTDB lineage: Bacteria > Actinomycetota > Thermoleophilia > Gaiellales > Gaiellaceae > JACDAN01. The sequence goes on along the minus strand of DASTCG010000038.1, from coordinate 15,702 downwards.
GACCGGTGCTCTACCAGTTGAGCTACGCCCCTGGGCCTGCGACCGATTGTAGACACCCTCTTTCGGACATCACTCCCGCGCGACCGGGCAGCGCAGCTCGGCGAGTAGGCTCACGGCGTGGCCAGGGCCGCGCAGCGCCGAGCACAGGGAGTGCTCTTCGCGTTCCTCACGTTCTTCTTCGCCGGGATCGCCGTCGCCGCTTACGGCGCCGAGGCCTGGGTGATCGCGGTCGCCGCCGCCGTGCTCGCTCTCTGGATGGCTGGCCTCGCGATCCGGATGTTTCGCGCGGCGCGTGAGGAGATAGCCAGGTAGGGCCGTATCCTTCCCTAGCCGTGAGTTCCCAGGTCGAAGACACCCAGACGCTCTGGCGATCCTTCCGCGCGAGCCCCGACGACAAGGCGCTCCGGGATCGTCTGATCCTCACCTACGCGCCGCTCGTGAAGTACGTCGCCGGCCGGCTCGGCTCCGGGTTGCCCGCCCACGTCGAAGAGGAGGATCTCGTCTCCTACGGCCTGCTCGGCCTGATCGGCGCAATCGAGCGGTACGACCCGGACCGAGACGTCAAGTTCGAGACGTATGCGATCGCACGGATCAAGGGCGCGATCATCGACGAGCTGCGGTCGCTGGACTGGGTGCCGCGCTCCGTCCGCGCCAGGGCCCGCGAGATCGAGCGCGCGATCGCGACGCTCGAGGCGAAACTGCACCGGCCGCCGTCGGACGAGGAGATCGCGAAGCAGGTCGGGATCACGGTCGAGGAGCTCGAGGACAGCCTGACCGACATCTCGCGCTCGTCGATCGCCGCCCTCGACGAGCTCTGGACGATCGGCGGCTCCGGCGGCGACCAGGTCGCGCTCATCGACACGATCGAGGACACAGAGGCGCCCTCGCCGGAGTCCTCGCTCAGCCAGACGGAGCTCAAGGAGGCGCTCGGCGAGGCGATCTCGCGGCTCCCCGAGCGGGAGAAGCTCGTCGTCACCCTCTACTACTACGAGGAGCTGACGCTCCGCGAGATCGGCGAAGTGCTGGGCGTCACCGAGTCGCGCGTCTCGCAGCTCCATACGAAGGCGGTCCTGCGGCTCAAGGCTCGCCTCTCGGGCGCGCAGCGGACAGAAGCAGAAGCGTAGGTGGCGTCCCGCGACCCGAACGACGTCGCGGCCTACGACCGCGACCTCGCCGAGGTCACGATCGGCGGGCCCCAGCCGCTCCGGAGACCGATCGAGATCAGGGATTACGACCCCGCATGGGCGCGCCTGTACGAGGGGGAAGAGGCACGCATCCGTTCCGCGCTGCGCGACCGAGTGCTGCGGATCGCGCACGCCGGCTCCACGTCGGTGCCGGGCCTCCCGGCCAAGCCGATCATCGATGTCGTGCTGGAGGTTCGGGACACGTCGGTCGAAGCCGACTACGTCCCCGAGCTCGAGGCGGCGGGGTACGTCCTGCGGATCCGGGAGCCGGACTGGTTCGAGCACCGGCTGCTCAAGAGCACGGATCCCGACGTCAACCTCCACGTCTTCCCGGCGGGCTGCGAGGAGGTCGACCGCATGCTCCTCTTCCGCGACTGGCTCCGCACGCATGCCGACGATCGGGAGCTCTACGCGAACGCGAAGCGCGAGCTCGCGGCGCGGGACTGGAAGTACGGGCAGCAGTACGCAGACGCCAAGTCCGCCGTCGTCGCCGAGATCATGGGCCGGGCCGGCGCGGCTTTTCCTGCGGCGTAGAAGGATCTTCTCCCCGATAACATCGAACCTCCCAATCGACCCGAGGAGGACTCGCCCGTATGGCTGCCGCCGAGCCCGGAAAGATCCGTAACGTCGCCGTCACCGGACACCGTGGGACGGGGAAGACCTCCCTCGTCGAGGCCATGCTGTTCCAGGCCGGCTCGGTGAACCGTCTCGGCTCGATCGAGCAGGGCTCCACGATCTCCGACTGGGACGAGGACGAGCAGCGCCGGCAGATGTCGATCTCGGCGTCGCTCTGCCACACCGAGTGGCAGGGACGGAAGATCAACCTCGTCGACACCCCGGGCGAGCCGAGCTTCCAGGGCGAGGCGATCTCGGCGCTGAGGGTGGTCGAGGGGACGCTGATCGTCGTCTCGGCCGTGATGGGCGTCGAGGTGCAGACCAGCCGGGTGTGGCAGCGGGCGGAGGAGCTCGGTCTCTCCCGCGTCCTGTTCGTGAACATGCTCGATCGCGAGCGCGCCGACTTTTTCCGCGTCCTCGAGCAGCTCCGGAACACGTTCTCGACGCGCGTCGTCGCCGTGCACCTCCCGATCGGCGTCGAGCACGAGGTCAGCGGCATCGTCGACCTCCTGCACCTCAAGGCGTACTCGAGCCCCGAGGGCGGCAAGGAGGAGGCGCCGGGCGAGATCCCGGCGGAGCTCGCGGACCAGGTCGAGACCTACCGCACCCAGCTCCTCGACTCGGTCGTCGAGACCGACGAGGGGCTGATGGAGCGCTACCTAGACGGTCAGGAGCTCGCGGACGAGGAGGTCGCGCACGCGCTGAAGGACGCGGTCACGCGGGGCGAGATCTTCCCCGTCGCGTGCGGTGTCGCCACGAAGAACCTCGGCACGACCGCGGCGCTCGATCTGCTCGTCGAGGGCGTGCCGTCGCCGGCGAAGAAGGACTTCGACGTGCACATCGACGGGGCAGGGAGCGCGGCGTTCGTCTTCAAGACGGTGGCCGATCCCTTCGCCGGCCGGATCAACGTCTTTCGCGTGATCGAGGGGAAGGTCGGGTCCGACTCGACGCTCGTGAACGCGCGCAGCCACTCGAAGGAGCGGGTTGGCCAGCTGTTGACGCTCCAGGGGAAGGAGCACGAGCCGGCCGACGAGTTCGGGCCGGGCGACCTCGGTGCCGTCGCGAAGTTCAAGGACGTCCTCACCGGCGACCTCCTGATCGACAAGGAGACGGGGGCGGAGGCGCCGACGATCGAGTTCCCGGAGCCCGTGATGAGCTTCGCGATCTCGCCGAAGGCGAAAGGCGACGAGGAGAAGCTCGGCCAGGCGCTGCGGAGGCTGTCCGAGGAGGACCCGACGCTCGTCGTGCGACGCGATCCGCAGACCGGCGAGCAGCTCCTGTCCGGCCTCTCGCAGATGCACGTGGAGGTCGCCGTCGAGCGGCTGAACCGCCGCTTCGGCGTCGAGGTCGATCTGCGGCCGCCGCGCGTGCCGTACCTCGAGACGATCCGCCGGGAGTCGCGCGGCCACGGTCGGTACAAGAAGCAGACCGGCGGCCGGGGCCAGTTCGGCGATTGCCGCATCGTCCTCGAGCCGCTCGAGGGCCACACGGGCTACGAGTTCGTGGACAAGATCGTCGGAGGCGTGATCCCGCAGGGGTTCCGGCCGGCCGTGGACAAGGGGATCCAGGAGGCGATGGTGCACGGCGAGCTCGCCGGCGCGCCCGTCCAGGGCGTGCGCGTGCTGCTCGTCGACGGCTCGTATCACACCGTCGACTCGTCCGAGATGGCCTTCAAGATCGCGGGTTCGATGGCGTTCAAGGAGGCGTACGGCGCCGCGGATCCCGTCCTGCTGGAGCCGATCATGGAGGTAGACGTGACCGTGCCGGACGACGCGGTCGGCGCCGTCAACGGCGATTTGAACTCGCGGCGCGGGCGGCTGCACGGGATGGAGCCGACCGGGAGCGGCATGACGTCGATCAAGGCCGAGGTCCCGATGGCCGAGATGCTGACGTACTCCCAGTCGCTGACGTCGATGACCGGCGGCCGCGGCGACTACCACATGCACTTCGCGCGCTACGAGGAGGTTCCCCCGCACGTGGCCCAGAAGGTCGTGGCGGAGGCGCAGAAGGAGAAGGAAGAGGTCAAGGTCTGAGGCTTCGCCCCTCCGAGCGAGCGGCGAAGAAGCGCGGCGAGCGCGAGCGCCAGGTCGGCCTCGACCCGGACGACGCCGCCGCCCGCTGGCTCGCCGAGCACCACCCGCCGCCGGAGCCGGAGCCGCCGGCAAGCAAATCGAAGCTCCTGCACCGCTGGCGGCGGCGGAGCTCCGGCTAGCCGACCCGTGTACCGCGCAGCGCGCCGACATACACCCCGGCGAGCACGAGCGGCGCTCCCAGGAGAAGTCCGACGCCGATGGGCTCGTCGTCGAGCCAGGTCGAGAGCATCACCGTGAAGACTGGGATCAGCACGAACTCGTAGGACGCGCGTGAGGCCTCCCAGTAGCGGAGCACCACGAGGTAGAGGACGAAGACGAGGACAGAGCCGACCGGCACGAGGTACGCGAGCGCGAGCAGCGTCTTCCGCTCGTCGGGAAGCTCGATCGTCTCCCGGGCGATGATCGAACCGCCGATGAGGAGGAGGGCGCCGGTCGCCATGCCGATGGCGTTCATCGCGACCGGATGCACGGGCGGTAGGCCGCGGACGAGCACGGCGGCTTGGGCGAAGCACAGGGCGCCCCCGAGGACGGCCAGCAGCGAGAGGGCCGGGACTCCCTCGTCCAGGCTCGCGTTCGAGATCACGCCGATCCCTGCGATTGCGAGGACACTGCCGATCAGGGCTCCGGCGCGAAGGCGCTCCTGACGCTGGAGGACCGCGAGGAAGAACGTGGCCAGCGGGACGAGCGCCAGAAGCGTTTGCGCGAGGCCCGCATGGAGTCGGACGAGTCCGTAGTACGCGAGCGCGAACGCGCCGCCGATCGCGAGGGCTCCGTAGAGCACGGCTCCGGTCATTGCACGCCCACGCGGTGGGGCGACCCGCAGGATCGCCATCACAACCCCGAGCAGCACGGCGGCGAGCGCGAAGCGGAGTCCCGCTCCCCACAGCGGATCGAGCTCGCGGTTGCTGAAGCGGATCGCGACCGCGTTGCCTCCGGCGAGGATCGACATCGCGAGGAACGCAGCGAGCGCCGTGCGGTCGGTGGCGGCGTTCACACCACGATCGAGTCTAGGGGCGTGGAGGGACTGTCCCTCGGCCATGGCCACGGCCACGGGCCGCTACTCACCGACGGGCACGCGCGGCGACCCACGGGCAAGCTTGGAGATCGAGGCGAAGAGGAGCACGGCAGCAGTGATGCCGATTGCCGCGTCTCCAAGGCCGCCCGTAAGGCGAAGCGCCGATGCCCCGAGGACGGCCGCCCCAAGGGCCGCAGCCCCGGCCGCAATTGCACACAGGAACACACTCTGGGTCACCACTGCTGCGCGGTCGACACGCTCCAGCCCGCGCAGGGAGAGCGACCAAGCGAGGAGCTCGCCCAGTAGCAGCAAGCCGCCCGCGTACGCAGCAAGGGCCGCGGCGGGGAATGGCTCGAGCACGTGGTGCAGCTCGAGCTCTGCCGCGAGGAGTAGCAGGGGCAGGGGCAGCAGCCTCACGCCGATCGTGAGCACGAGCACGACTGCGACGGCGCCGGCACCGGCGAGAGGCGCAATCACGTCGACCGCGCGTTCGGCCCGTAGGGCCGGCACTGCTGCAAGCCCTACGCCGAGCGAGCAGGCGAGGACTGCGGTCGCGAGCCTCACGCGGGCCGCGCGGAGCGTCGGTATGCGATCACCTCCTCGAGCACGGTCGCAAGCGGGACGTCTTCCCGCCACTCGACGACGGGCACGCCGGAGCGGGCGAAGCGGAAGCGGACCGCCTCGCGCCAGAGCAGCCAGAGGCGGTACGCGAGCCGCTCAGGGTCGTCTGAGCCACGGTCGGCGTACGGCAGCGGCGAGATCTCGACGACGGCGAGATCGAAGCCGCGCCCGCGAAGGTCGAGCAGCGCCTCGGTGAGGCGCCAGTCGGTGAGCGGGCTGAACGCGATCACCAGCGCGCGCGGCGGCAGCGTCCGCGGCGGCAGCAGGTCGATGCGTCGCCAGACGTGCGACTGCGCGATCTCGGTATCGAGCAGCGACTCGACGATGCGGTAGATCTGCCGGTCGCCCATCGAGGGCAGCAGCCAGCTGACGCGGCCGCCGAACGTGATCACGCCCACGCGGTCGCGGCGGCTGAGATAGGCGTCGGCGAGCGAGGCGGCGGCGCGCACCGTCGTGTCGAGGGTGCCCTGCCCGCCGCGGCGCACCTCGCTGAAGCCGTCCAGGAAGAGGACGATGTCGGCGTTTCGCTCCGGGTGGCGCTCGGTGACGAAGAGCTTCTGCTGCCTCGCGCTCGCCCGCCAGTTGATCCGCCGGATCTGGTCGCCGTAGGCGAACGGGCGGATGTCGGCGAACTCGATCCCATCGCCCTTTACCCGGGCGACCTCGTCTCCCGCAAAGACCTGCGTCTCCCGTGGCCGGACGACCGCGTGCAACTGGTCACGGGTTGGATAGACACGCAGCGGCACGCCGCAGTCGACGGTTCCTTCGTGGTAGACGAGGCCGAAGCGGTCGTACGCGCGGACGACGACCTCGCCGGGGGCGTACGCCCCCCAGCGCGCGCAGCGGACGCGGACCGGGAAGGTGCGCGTCTGCCCGCGTACAAGGCGGATCGCGACGGGCGCGGGCGCCGGTGTCAGCTCGAGATGCGGTGAGACGGGCAGCATCAGGTCGAGCCGCTCGACCGGTGCCGCCGCGGTTACGGAGAGCGCGGCCTCGGTCTCCTCGCCTTCGACGAGCCGATCAGCCGCGAGCGCGAAGAAGAACCGCAGCCTCGGCTCCGTGCTCGACGCGAGGCCGAGCAGGACGAAGAGCGCGAACGGCGCCGCCAGCGCCACCAGCTCGGCCCGCCCGAAGGCCAGTCCCGCCAGGAGCCCGAGTGCCGCGAGAGCGGCGTACGAGCCGAGCCGCGGAGAGGCGGCGCGGATCACGTCTCGCGGACGGAGGGCTCTTCGGTGACGGGGACGGCGACCTCGTCGAGCGTCTCCACGACGATCTCCTCCGGCCGGACCCGTTTCACCCACAGCTCGGGCTTCAGGATCAACCGGTGGGCGAGCGCCGGCACGGCGATCGCCTTGACGTCGTCAGGGAGCACGAAGTCGCGCTGGTCGAGCGCGGCCCGGCAGCGAGCGAGCTTGAACAGGGCCAACGTTCCGCGAGGGCTGGAGCCGACCTGAACCTTGACGTTCTCACGGGTGGACGCGACGAGGCCGACCGCGTAGCTGACGATGCTGTCCGAGACGAACACTTCCTCGACGGCGCGCTGCATCGCGACGAGGGTCGCGGCATCGACGACCGGCTCGAGCTCCACCTCGTCGGTTCGACGCTCGCGCCGCGCCGCGACCATCGCCGCCTCGTCGGCGAGCGAGGGGTAGCCGACTCTCATCCGCAGCAGGAAGCGGTCGAGCTGCGCCTCCGGCAGCGGGTAGGTGCCCTCGTACTCGATCGGATTCTGCGTCGCGATCACCACGAACGGCCGCATCAGCGGACGGGTCACACCCTCGGCCGTCACCTGCCGCTCCTGCATCGCCTCGAGGAGCGCCGCCTGGGTCTTCGGCGGGGCGCGGTTGATCTCGTCGGCGAGTAGCAGGTTCGTGAAGATCGGTCCTGGCCGGAACTCGAACTCGCTACTGCTCTGGTCGAAGATCGAAGAGCCCGTGACGTCGGACGGCATGAGGTCCGGCGTGAACTGGATCCGCGCGAAGTCGACGCTCGCAACCTGCGCGAAGGAGCGCGCGATCAGCGTCTTCGCGAGCCCTGGATAGTCCTCGATCAACACGTGGCCGTCGGCGAGCAGCGCCATCAACACGAGCTCGAGCGCCTCGCGCTTGCCGACGACCGCTCGCTCGACCTCGTCCAGAATCCGCGCACAGCGGGGGGCGACCTCCGCGAGCGTGACCTCGCCCATCAGATTCGCTCGAGGCTCCCGAGAACACGACTCAGCTCCGCCTCCCGGAGAGGCGGGAGCTCGGCCCGCTCGAAGTGCTCGCGCCGTTGAATCAGCCGCCAAGTGAGCTCGTCGTCGATCGCAGCCCGCGCGCGCTCCGGCTGCCGATCGAGCTCGATCCCCCTTCGCTCGGCGAGGCGGGCCGTAGCGACGATCCGAAGGCGGGCGCCGAGCTCGCCGCGCGCGTCGCTTCCGAGCGCCAAAGCCGTCTCGAGCTCCTGCCTGATCTCCTCGAGCTGCGGGATGCGCTGCGGGGTCGCCGGCGACGGCTGCCAGAAGATCTCGCCGACGGCGGGGATCGCGCGTCCTGTCCGCCAAACCAGAACGACGAGAGCTGCGCCGCCGAGGAGCAGCAGGTAGACGAACAGCGCCCAGATCCGTCCGCGACCCGGAATCGCAAGGGCGATCGCCAGCCCGACCAAAGCGCCTGTCGCGGAGAGAGCCACCTGCCGGCGACGGCTCATCGAGTCGCCCTGACGTTGGAGCTGTCGAGCTCCTCCCGCAGCTCGCGCAACGCGGCTACGGCCTCGCCCTTCATGGTCGCGTCGATCGCGTGGCGACTGAACTTCGCATCCTGGAAGAGCGACGTCAATCGAGCGATCGAACCGCGCGACACACGCACAGCCGCGAGCACGCGCGCCAGGTACTCGAGCGGCGTCTCCGGCGGCCGTCGGCCCGCACCCTCGAGCGCGAGCGAGCGCTCCATGCGCGCGTAGGCCCTGATCACCGCCAACCGCGGATCGGGCTCGCTCTCGAGCTCGTCGAGCGACTGGTCGACGACGACGACGAGCTCCTCCTCCGCAGTGAGCGGCCTCGCCGCGCGACGTCGGCGCCGGTGACGTACGAGCACGAAAGCGGCGAAGGTGCCGCCGACGCATGACAGCGCCGCCAGCAGAATCCAGTGCACAGGCCAGCCCCCAGCGGTTCCATCCGCAGGCGTACGAAGCGGTGGCTGCGCCTGCGAAGGCAATGTCGGCGTCGGCGGCTCGCTCTCACCGGGTCGGCCGTACAGCAACCCGAGCACGATCGCCAGAGAGACCAGCGCCGTGAAGAAGAGCGGCAGCAGCAGCAGCACCGACCAGTACCTCCCGCGCTGCGGCTCCTCGTCCTCGCGCACCGCCGGTTCGCGTGCTCGCGGCTCACGTGCCCGCTTCAGCCAGGACAGGTAGGCGAGCCCGACGAACGCGAGCAGGACCCCGGCCAGCAGCGCGGCCGTGACGTACCCGACGGCCGAGCTGCTCGAGATCGTCGGCACCTCGCCGCGCAGGCGCGAGAGCAGCTCCGCGCTCGCGGCAGCCACGACCGCGCATGCAAGCCCGGCGAGCACGCCGACGGCTGCGACGGGGAGCGCGCGACGCTGGCTGACGCCGCCTCCGATGACCTGCACCGCCTTCGGCCGGTCGCTGCTCTCCCATGAGTCCTCGCGAAGCTCGTCCATCCGCCGCATCTAAGCACCGCCACAGCAACAGGCCGGGAACGGCTGCAGGTCCTCGGCGTCGCTTTCTCCGTGTCGCGCCACGTACGCAAGACTTGAGCACGGCACGGAGCATCGAAGGGCAAGCCGTTGCCCTGGTACCGGTTCACGGGGCGGGCCGAAGCCCGCCCGCAAACTCGGTCGCTACACCGTCGAGGTCGCCTGCTGCGTCTCGCCTGCGCCGCTCTCGCGGAGCCGCTTGATCAGATCCGAGACGTCTGCGAGCTCCTGCTCGAGGTCGCGCTGATAGTTCTCCAGCCGCTCGAGCACCCGTTCGCGGTCGTACCAACCGCGGCCGATGCCGTGCCTGCGGTGAAATCGGTGTCGTCGTCCGTGCATGGTCACCTCCTCTCCTCGTATCTCGTCAGGAATTCCTGGAGGCGGGTTTGCGAATCCTTCAACGCGCTCGCCCACTGTTCGAGCAGCGCGGCACCTTCGTCCGTCAGCTCGTAGTTCCGCTTGCTGGGCCCGGGCGCCTCGTCGTCCCACTCCGAGCGAACGATTCCCTCCGCCTCCAGGTGCCGAAGGAACCGGTAGAGGTTGCCCATGTCGACCCGCTCGCCGGTCAGCTCGGGCAGCTGCTCCAGGAGCTCGTAGCCGTGTGCGGCGCGTTCCCGCAGCAGCACCAGCACGGCCGGCTCGGCGAATCGTTCGATCCGGGCCCGGACCTCGTACTCACCCGGCGAGAGCCTCCGCCGGACGCGTGAGCGGCGGTGCCTTCTCATACCTGTAAAACACACATGTAGATGACCAGGATAGCGCCCGGAGCCGATGCTGCGCTGGGCTAAGATCGTCGGCCATGCAGATCACCGGCCAGGCGGTCAGCCGCACGTGCGCGATCTGCGACCGGAGCCTGCTCCAGGGCGAGCGCGCGGTGCGATTTGCGCCCGACGGAGGCGAGTTCGTCGACGTCTGCCCGCTCTGCCAGGAGATCGCGGCCGAGTACGGCTGGGTGAAGGAGGGGAGCCCGACCCAGCCGACCGTGCCGGTGCAGCGGCGCCGCCGCAAAGGCCTGCTCGCGTCGATCTTCGCCCCGCTGCAGTCGGCTCCCGAGGAGACCGTTGCCTCGGAGCCGATCCTCCGCCGGCTCAGCGACCCCGAGCTCGCCATGGTCGAGGCGGCCGACCTCTTCAACGCGAGCGACTACCGCCGGACGATCGGCGGCGTCGCCAAGAGCCTCGGGGAGCCGCGCGCGAGCATCCTTCCCCTCGCCGGCGTCAACCAGGAGCTCGTGATCACGATCGCCTGGGACATCACCTGGTACCAGTACCGCGTCTCGCCCGAGTCGGCGCAGCCCGTGAAGCTCGAGGCGCGCGGACACGAGCTCGCCGAGCTGGACGGCAAGGTCCAGGACTGGAACGCTGCGATCCAGCCGGACGGCAGAATCGTCCCGCAGATCGCCCGTCTCTAGGAGGTTTGGCGGAGAAGCGGCTGTGCCGCCGGGCCGCGCTGCTCGCCCCCAGGTCTGCGTCCTCGGTCGCGCGAGCGCTTTCGCCAACCCCTCCTAGCGATAGCACTTTCCGCGCCCGACCCTAAGATTCGGCGAGAGGCCGATGATCTACTGCGTCATCCCAACCGAGCTTGCGGACGAGCTCTTCGACAAGCTCACCGAGTACTACAAGGACAACCCGAACGTCGAGGTGATCGTCGACCGCCGGAGCGGCCCGGACCGGCGCAAGGGGAAGGCGGCGGGCGGGAAACGAGAGACGCGCGACCGGCGGCGCTCTCGTGCCCCGGGAACCTTCCTCAGCACGGACCCACCCGAGTAACCTAGGCGCCGAGATGGCGCTCCTCGGTTCGAAGACCTTCCAGAACTACATCGCCGGCGAGTGGGTCGACGCCGCCTCCGGCGAGACGTTCGACTCGCGCTCGCCCGCGAACGGCGAGGCGATCGGCACGTTCCCGCTCTCCGGCGCGGAGGACGTCGACCGCGCGGTCACGGCGGCGAAGGAGGCGTTCGAGGAGTGGCGGCTCGTGCCGGCGCCCGAGCGAGGGGAGATCCTCTTCCGCTTCGGCCAGCTGCTTCGGGAGCAGAAGGAGGACCTGGCGCAGCTGATGTCCCGGGAGATGGGCAAGGTACTCGCCGAGGCCAGGGGCGACGTCCAGGAAGCGATCGACATGGCCTACTACATGGGCGGCGAGGGACGGCGCCTGTTCGGCCAAACGACGCCCTCCGAGCTCAGGGACAAGTTCCAGATGAGCGTCCGGATGCCGATCGGCATCGTGGGCGTGATCACGCCCTGGAACTTCCCGATCGCGATCCCGTCGTGGAAGACGCTGCCCGCGCTCGTCGCCGGGAACACGATCGTCTTCAAGCCGGCGACCGACACGCCCACCCTCGGCCAGCGCTACGTCGAGCTGCTGCTCGAGGCCGGCCTTCCGGCGGGCGTCCTGAACATCGTGCACGGCGGCGGCGGCGCAGTCGGCGAGGCGCTCGTCCGCCATCCCGATGTCCGCGTCATCTCGTTGACCGGCTCGCGCGAGACCGGCGTCGCAGTCCTCAAGGCGGCGGCCGACGGCCTCAAGCACGTCCATCTCGAGCTCGGCGGCAAGAACGCGATCATCGTCCTGGACGACGCGGATCTCGACCTTGCCGTCGAGGGGATCATCTGGTCGGCATTCGGCACGTCGGGCCAGCGGTGCACGGCGGCGAGCCGTGTGATCGTCCAGCGCGGCGTCTACGAGGATCTCCAGTCGCGGCTCGTCGCCGCGGCCGAGAAGCTTCGGCTCGGCTACGGCTGGGAGGACGACACCGACGTCGGCCCCGTGATCAACCGGCGCTCGCTGGAGAAGATCCACTCGTACACGGAGATCGGCAAGGACGAGGGGGCGAAGCTCCTCACCGGCGGCGAGGTGGCGTCCGGCAACGGGCTCTCCGAGGGCTACTACTACCGGCCGACGATCTTCGCCGAGGTCGAGCCGCACATGCGGATCGCCCAGGAGGAGATCTTCGGGCCGACCACCGCGCTGATCCCGGTCGAGTCGTTCGAGGAGGCGATCCGCGCGGCGAACGGCGTCAAGTACGGCCTCTCGTCGTCGATCTTCACGCGCGACGTCAACAAGGCGTTCCGTGCGATGCGCGATCTCGACACGGGGATCACGTACATCAACGCAGGGACGATCGGCGCCGAGGTACACCTCCCCTTCGGCGGCACCAAGGACACGGGGAACGGCCATCGCGAGGCCGGCCAGGCCGCGCTCGACGTCTTCACCGAGTGGAAGTCCGTCTACGTCGACTACTCGGGCCGGCTCCAGAAGGCGCAGATCGACACCGCGCAGTAGCGGTGCGCGAGCCGGTCAATCTCGCCGAGAAGCTCGCCACGTTCAACGAGCACTTCGCGCCGAAGATCGTCGGCTATTACAACGACGACAAGATCCAGGTCGGGAAGGTCAGGGGCCAGTTCGTCTGGCACTCGCACCCCGACACCGACGACTTCTTCCTCGTTCTCAAAGGGCGACTGACCATCAGGCTTCGCGACCGGGATGTCGAGCTGAACGAGGGTGAGCTGTTCGTCGTCCCGCGCGGCGTGGAGCACTGCCCGGTTGCGGAGGAGGAGGCGCAGATCCTCCTGATCGAGCCCGCGGGGACGCCGAACACCGGAGATGCGGCCGCCGAGGCCGCTCCTGAAGTCGAGATCTAGATGCATGCACAACCCGAGGCGCGGCTCCTGGGCAGCGGCGGGTGGCTACCGACGGACGCACGTGAGACAGCGTGTGTCTATCTGCGCCTCGGGCCGGAGGTGCTCCTCCTCGACGCGGGGAGCGGCGCGCGCCGCCTCGTCACCGAGCCGGAGCTCATCGACGGCGTGGAGCGCCTCTCCGTCGCCTGCTCGCACTTCCATCTCGACCACGTCGTCGGCCTCGCGGCGCTGTCCGGGCTCGACGTCGAGGCTCGCGAGATCTGGCTGCCTGCTCGCCTGCTCGCGGGCGTGCCGGCGGCGGATCTGCTCGAGCGCCTCGTGGGCGCGCCGTTCTTCACCGGCGTGTCCCGGATCGGGACGGCTCGTGAGCTGGAGGGCGACACCGGCGTCGGATCGTTCAGCGTTCGCATCCGCGTCCAACCGCAGCATCCGGGCCGTTCGCTCGCCTTCAGAATCGGTGACGAGCTGGCCTACTGCACCGATACCCGCTACGACCCGGAGAACGTCGAGTTCGTCCGGGGCGCACGCGTGTTGTTGCACGAGGCGTTCTGGCCGGGAGAGTCGACCGACGATCCGGGGCACACGGCGGCTGGCGAGGCCGGGAGGCTGGCTGCGGCGGCCCAAGTGGAACGGCTCGTCCTCGTCCACGTCAATCCGGTGGGCGTCACCGACGACGAGCTCCTCGCTTCGGCGCAAACGCACTTCCCCGGGGTCGAGGTCGGCCACGACAGGCTCGAGCTTGTGTGAAGGTGACGACGTGGTGCAGGTCCTGGAGGAACAAGGATGAGCCGCAAGCTCGTGGTCTTCGTTCCGGCGGAGGCGCTCGACGACGTGCGGGACGCGCTCTTCGCGGCGGGCGCAGGCCGCATCGGCGACTACGAGCGCTGCTCCTGGTACACCGAGGGGACAGGAACCTTCCTCGGCGGCGAGGGGACCGACCCGACGATCGGCGAGCGGGGGAGAGAGGAGCGCGTCCCCGAGCTGCGGCTCGAGACCGTCTTTCCCGACGACCGCCACGACGAGGTCGTCGCGGCCCTGCGCCGGGCCCACCCCTACGAAGAGCCGGCCTTCGACGTCTACCCGCTGCTGTGAAGGCGCGGCTCTGGACCGACGGCGGCGCGCGCGGCAACCCCGGCCCGGCGGCCTACGGCTACGTGCTCGAGGCCGACGACGACACCGTGCTCGCCGCGCACGGCGAGGCGATCGGCGTCGCGACGAACAACGTCGCGGAGTATCGGGCTCTGATCGCGGGACTGGAGAAGGCTCTCGAGCTCGGCGTGGACGAGCTCGAGGTCGTTTCCGACTCGGAGCTCCTCGTCAAGCAGATGCGCGGTGAGTACAGGGTGAAGAACCCGGGGCTCCGCGAGCTGCACGACGAGGCGGCCGCTCTCGCGCACCGCCTCCGTAAGGTCGGGTACACGGCCGTTCGCCGTGAGCACAACGAGCTCGCCGACCGCCTCGTCAACGAGGCGCTCGACGCCTCGAGCGCGTAGCGGCCGCAACTAGACCTAGGTCCAGGAGGTCCAGACCACCGCGGCGTGTGGACCCCTCCGGCCGTGCATACCGTCGGGCTGAGGGATGCGGCACGCCGCAGAGGCGGCGCGCCTCCAACAGACAGGGGGGAGACGGGGAAGTGCCGATCAACGAAACCGCGGGCAAGAGGCGCCTGCTGAGGTTCCTACTCGCTGCGGCGGCGATCGTCGTGGTTGCGCTCACGCCGATCGCTGCAAACGCAGTCCACAACGAGGGGCTCTTCGAGCTCGAGGGCAACATCGCGGACGACGCGGGCGTTCCGGGCCACGACTGGTCGGACGTCCATGCCGGCATCTTCCCGGGAGGCTCCGCGCCCGTTTCGTCGGCGTTCATCGCCGACGGGTTCAACGGCGTCAACGACACGATCTACTTCGGCGGAGGCTCGCAGAACAACAACGACATCCCGAGCTGGAAGTGGTCGTGCGGAAGCGTCTCGACGAAGAGCGACATCGAGCACGCCTTCGCCTCTGCCTACATCAAGGACGACCAGCTCTTCCTCTACTTCGGCGCGGATCGGTACGACCCGACGGGCGGGACGACCAACGTCGGCTTCTGGTTCCTCCAGAGCGGCGGCGCCCTCGACGGCGGCAACGGCTGCCCGGACTCCGACCCGGCGACGAACACATTCTCGGATCAGCACGTGGACGGCGACCTGTTCGTCTTCGCCGAGTTCACCGGCGGCGGGGGCGACTCCGCCGTGAGCATGTACGAGTGGCTGAACGGCGGCCTCCATCTGCTCGCGTCGAAGAGCTCGGGCTCGTTCTGCAGCGCCGACGACAGCATCTGCGCGCTCACGAACGACCAGACGATCGCCTCGACCTGGCCCTACAGCGACAACCAGGGCGGAAGCGCGGACGGCCAGATCCTCGAGGGCGGCTTCGTCGAGGGCGGCATCAACCTGAGCTCGATCTACGAGGGTCTCGGCAAGGACCTCCCGTGCGTCAACCGCTTTCTCGCGCAGACGGGTAGCTCGCATCCCGACACGGGCGTGCTCGAGGACTTCGCCGGCGGGTCGTTCAACGTCTGCTCGAAGCTGATCGTGGACAAGGTCGCCCCGAGCGGCGACCAGACGAAGTTCGCCTTCAGCGTGAGCGGGGCGAACTACACGGATTCATTCCAGCTCGCCGACGCCGACGCGCCCCACGACAGCGGCCAGATCAAGTCCGGCACCTACCAGGTGACCGAGACTCCCGGCAGCGCTTCTGTGTGGAATGCGCCGTCGGTGACCTGCAAGGACCAGGGCGGGAACGACGTGCCCTACGGCCAGAACGGCTCGGTGGCCATCGCGCCCGGCGCGACCGT
>DASTCG010000037.1:0-8506 GCA_035711385.1 Gaiellaceae bacterium | reverse complement strand
CTCGCCCGGTTCGTCGGCAAGAGCATCGTTGCCGGCATCCGCCCTGAGCACCTCGAGGACGCGGCGATCGCCCGCGACAGCCCGCCCGGGCGGCGCCTGAAGGGCGAGGTCGAGCTCCGGGAGGCCCTCGGCGCCGAGCTCATGGTGCACTTCGCGATCGAGGCGCCGCCCGCGATGACCGAGGAGGTGGAGGAGCTGGCCGCGGACGCCGGCACCACCGCCGAGGAGCTCCAGGGCGGCAGCCGCCATCGCGCGATCCTCGTCGGCCGCTTCAGCGCCGACTCGCAGGTCCGGGAGAAGCAGGAGGCCGAGGTGGCGGTCGACACCCGCGCGCTCCACTTCTTCGACCCCGACACGGGACTCGCCATCTACGACGACACCAACGGGAGGAAAGGAGCTTCTGCATGAAGCGACGGTGGTTCATTCCGGCGGCGGTCCTCGCCGCCATGGCGCTCGCCCTCGGCGCCTGCGGAGGGGGCGACGAAGAGTCCGGGACTGCCCAGGGCGACGGGACGATCACCGTCTTCTCGCTCTGGGGCGGGTCCGAGCAGGAGGCGTTCCAGAAGGTCCTGGACAAGTTCACCGCAGACACTGGGATCAAGACGAAGTACGAGTCGGCCCGCGACTTCCTGCCGGTGATCCGAACGCGCCTCGCGGCGGACAATCCGCCGGATGTCGCGATCATCCCGCGGCCCGGCGTCGTCGCCGAGCTCGCTCGTGACGACTCCCTCATCCCGCTCGAGGACATGGGCCTCGACCCGGACAAGATCAACGAGAACTACAGCAACACCTGGACGAGCCTCGCAACGGTGGACGACAAGGTCTACGGCGTCGTCGCGAAGGCGAACTCGAAGAGCACGATCTGGTACAAGCCGACGTCCTTCCAGCAGATGGGCTTCCAGGTCCCGAAGACCTGGGACGAGCTGCTCCAGATCACCGAGGGTTACAAGCAGAAGCTGCCCTCGAACAAGGCGCCGTGGGCGGTCGGCGCGCAGGGCCGGGACAACTCCTGGACCCTGACCGACTGGTTCGAGAACATCTACGCCCGAAAGGCCGGCAGCGACAACTACACGAAGCTCTTCAACGGCGACCTGGCCTTCAATGACCCGACGGTCAAAGACTCCCTCCGGGAGATGATCAAGGTCGTCAACGACAAGTACGTTGCAGGCGGCATCGACACCGCACTCAGCATCGGCTTCGTCGACGGCATCGGGCGGGTCTTCAGCAAGAACCCCGTCGCCGAGATGTACATGGAGGGAGGCTTCGTCGGCGGCATCGCGCTCGGCGACGTCAACCCCGACCTGAAAGTCGGCAAGGACATCGACTTCTTCCCGTGGCCGACGATCGACGAGGCGAACGGCAACCCGCTCGTCGGCGGCGGCGACGTGGCGTCCGCATTCGTGAACAACGAGGACAACAAGAAGCTGATCGAGTACCTCTCCACGCCCGAGGCCGGGAAGATCTGGGTCTCGACCGGTGCGATCGCGTCGCCGAACAAGGGCGTCAGCGAGAGCGACTACCCGAACGCGCTCGTCGCGAAGGAGGCCGACCAGCTGAAGACTGCCAAGTCGTTCCTCTTCGACGGCTCCGACCTCCTGCCCGGCACGCTCGGTCAGGACTTCGGGACGCTCCTGCAGAACATCATCAAGAACCCCGGCCAAATGGACTCGCTCCTCGACGACTACCAGTCGCAGGCCGAGTCCGCGTTCGCGAAGTAACGAGTCGATGAGCAGCACCGCCGTCCCCGGATCAGTCGGTAGACCCCGGGGACGGCGGCTGCGGTCAAGACTCAGCCGGCCGTCCTGGCAGGGCTTCTTCTTCATCTTTCCGGCCGTCCTCGTGCTGGGCGTCCTGATCGTCTGGCCGCTCGTCCGGACGATCTACTTCAGCTTCGGCGAGACGAACTCGCGGCTGGAGCTGACCCGCTGGGTGGGCTTCGACAACTACCAGCGGCTGTTCACGAAGGACAAGGAGTTCCTCAACACCGACGTCTTTCCGCCGGAGGGCGCTCTCATCAACAACCTCAAGTGGGTGGTGCTGTACACGAGCCTTTCGCTCGGCCTCGGTCTCCTCATCGCCGTGCTCGCCACCCGCGTCCGCTACGAGTCGATGCTGAAGGCGATCGTCTTCATCCCGATGGCGATCTCGGCGACCGCTGTCGCGATCATCTGGAAGTTCGTCTACGACCCCGACCCCAACATCGGTTCGTTGAACGCCGTGATCTCGTTGGTCGGCGGTGAGCCGGTCACGTGGTACGGGCGCGCGGACCTCGTCAACTACGCGCTGATCTTCGCGTACGTCTGGGCGTCGACCGGCTTCGCCATGGTCGTGATCTCGGCGGCGCTGAAGGGCATCTCCGAGGAGGTGATCGAGGCGGCGCGGACGGACGGCGCGAGCGAGTGGGACATCTTCCGCCGGATCCAGCTGCCGCTGCTCTCCCTGCCGATGGCGGTGGTCACGGTCTGGCTGCTGATCAACGTGATCAAGGTCTTCGACATCATCTACGTGATGACCGGCGGCGGCCCCGGCGGAGCCAGCGAGGTGATCGCGTTCTCCATGGTCGACGAGACCTTCACGAACGGCGAGGGAGGCTACGGGGCGGCGATCGCGGTCGTGATGCTGCTCCTCATCATCCCGATCATGGCGTTCAACATCCGGCGCTTCCGGAGCGAGCGGGTGGTGGACTGATGGCGACGGCGGAAGCAGTCGTCCGGCCGAGGCCCCGCACGGCGAGCGCGCGGATCGTCGGTTTCCTGCGGAAGACGCCGGTTCACGTCGCGCTGCTCGTGATCGCGGTGATCTGGCTGGTGCCGACCGTCGGCCTGGCGGTCACGTCGTTCAGGCCGCGGGGCGAGATCCAGTCCTCGAGCTGGTGGAGCGCCCTCACCAATTGGTCCTTCACGCTCCACAACTACGACCTCGTCCTGAACAACGCGAAGATGGGGTCGAGCTTCGTCAACAGCCTGATCATCACGATCCCCTCGACGCTCATTCCGCTGGCGCTAGCGGCGCTCGCCGCCTACGCGTTCTCGTGGATCGCCTTCCCCTTCCGGGACACGATCTTCCTCATGATCGTTGCCCTCATGGTGGTTCCGATCCAGATGGCGCTCGTGCCGTTGCTCATCTTGTTCCGGAACCTGGACTCGTGGACCGGGCTCAACATGTTCGCCGACTGGTACGGAGGCATCTGGCTCGCGCACACGGCCTTCGGGCTGCCGCTCGGCATCTTCCTGCTCCGGAACTTCTTCATCACCCTGCCGCGCGACCTGATCGAGGCGGCCCGCGTCGACGGCGCCTCGAACATGCGGATCTTCCTGAAAGTCGTCGTTCCCCTCTCGGTGCCGGCCCTGGCCGCCTACGGGATCTTCCAGTTCCTCTGGGTCTGGAACGACCTGCTGATGGCGTTGATCTTCGTCCAGAACTCCGACCTCTGGCCGATGACGATCCGGGTCAACCAGATGCAGTCCACCTACGGGATCGAGTGGCACCTCCTGAGCGCCGGGGCATTCCTGCTCATGATCGTCCCGCTGATCGTGTTCTTCGCTCTCCAGCGGTACTTCGTGCAAGGCCTGCTCGCGGGCTCGGTCAAATAGCCACGCCCGTCCATCTCGTTCCGCATACGCACTGGGACCGCGAGTGGTACCTCCCGTTCCAGCGCTTCCGGCTGAAGCTCGTCCGGCTCGTCGACAACCTGCTTGTCGCCATGGAGTCCGACGAGCGGTACCCCTTCACGCTCGACGGCCAGCTTGCGACCCTCGACGACTACCTCGAAATCCGGCCCGAGGCCGAGCCTCGCGTTCGCCGCCTGGTCGAGGAGGGACGCCTCGCGATCGGGCCGTGGCAGGTGCTGATGGACGAGTTCCTCGTGTCGGGAGAGACGATCGTCCGCAACCTCGAGCGCGGTCAGCGGCGCGCCGCCGAGCTCGGCGGCGGGATGGCCGTGGGGTACCTGCCGGACATGTTCGGCCACGTCGCCCAGATGCCGCAGATTCTTCGTCAGGCCGGGATCGACCAGGCGGTCGTCTGGCGCGGCGTGCCGGCGGCGATCGACAGCCACGCCTTCGAGTGGGAGTCGCCTGACGGCTCATCCGTCCGGGCCGAGTACCTCCCGTTCGGCTACAGCAACGGCGCCTACCTCCTCGACGTGCCCGGGCGGCTCGGCGCCCAGCTCGCGACCGTCCGGGCCTCGCTCCGGCCGTTCTTCGGCGACGACCCGATGCTCGCGCTCTTCGGCACCGACCACATGGAGCCGCTGGCGCAGCTCGCGGAACTCGTCGAGGAGAGCGGCGCGGACGCCGTCGAGCTCTCCACCCTGCCCGGCTACCTCGCGGCCTCCGACGGCGGCCCGCACGTCCCGCGCTGGCGCGGCGAGCTTCGCTCGAGCGCGCGCGCGAACGTCCTGATGGGGACGCTCTCCGCCCGTCTCGACCTCAAGGCGGCGATGGCCCGCGCGGAACGAGCGCTCATCCGCTACGCGGAGCCGTTCCAGGCGCTCTACGGCAGTGCCTGGCCGGAGCGGCTGCTCGACCTCGCCTGGCAGCGGGTGATCGAGAATTCGGCGCACGACTCGATCTGCGGGTGCTCCGTCGACGAGGTCTCCACCCAGGTGCTCGTCCGCTGCGCCGAGGCCGAGCAGATCGGGCTGGGGCTCGCCGACGAGGCCGCCCGCCTCGCCGCCGCGAAGGCGCCACTCGGCACGGTCGTCGCCTTCAACCCCTCGCCCTGCGAGCGCCTCGGGCTCGTCGAGCTCGAGCTCGCGCTCCCCGCGGAGTGGGACGAGGTCGCGCTCGAGCTGCCGGACGGTACGCGCCTCGCGACGCAGGAGCTCACGCGCAACGAGCCGCTGCTCCACAGCGAGCAGGTTCCCGGCGGCCTGGTCTCCGAGTGGCTGCGCCGCCGGCTCCACGGCCGCGAGCTCTTCGCCCGCCGCCTGAACGGCATGACGGTCGAGGAGCGTCGGGTCACGTTCGAGGTCGACGACGAGGACGACCCGATCTGGCTCGACATCGAAGAGCTGAGGAGCCGCCTGGAGGTCGCAACAGGAGCAGAGGACGGTGCCTGGGAGGTCCGCATCTCGGCCCGCGCGCGCCGGACGGTCGCAGCCCAGGTCCCCGCCCCGCCGCTCGGCTGGAATGCGCTCCTGCCGGTCGAGGGCTCGGGCGGACTCGAGCAACCGGTCCGGGCCGAGCCCGGCCGGCTCGAGAACGGGCTGCTCGCGGTCCAGGTCGGCGAGGACGGCACGCTCGCGCTCGGGGGACTCCAGGGCGTCGGCCGGCTCGTCGACGGCGGCGACGCCGGCGACAGCTACAACTACGCGCCGCCCCCGGACGACCGGCTCGTCGACGAGCCGGTGGGCGTCCGGGTCGAGGTGGTGTCGCCAGGACCGGTGCGTGCTGCCCTCCGGATCGTCCGGTCGTATCGCTGGGGCCGCCGAGAGGTTCCCGTCGAGGTGGAGACGGCGGTCGAGCTGCGGGCCGGCGAGCCGTTCTGCCGCGTCCGGGTGTCGTTCGACAACCCGTGCGACGACCACCGGCTCCGGTTCCACATCCCGCTCCGGGAGGAGGCTCGGTCCTCGGCGGCGGAGGGCCAGTTCGCGGTCGTCGAGCGCGGGCTCGAGGCGGAGGCGGGGTTCGGCGAGCTCGCGCTGCCGACCTTCCCGGCGTACGGCTTCGTGGATGCAGGCGGCGTCGCCGTCCTCCTAGATCAGCCGATGGAGTACGAGCTCGTCGGCGGCCGAGAGCTCGTGGTGACGATTCTCCGGTCGACGGGCTTGATCAGCCGCAGCGCTCACGCCTACAGGGAGAGTCCCGCCGGCCCGGAGATCGCGATTCCGGCCGGACAATGCCGGGGCCCCTGGTCGATCGGCTTCGCGCTCTTCCCGCACGAGGGCGCCTGGCACGAAGCCGACGTGCACGGGCAGCTCGAGCGGTACCTCCATCAGTTCCTCGTCGCGCCGGGCGGCGCGCTCGACGGTCCGACGAGCGCCAGGGGCCCGGAGCTCCGCGGCGAGGGAATCGTCCTCTCGGCGCTCTTGGTGAGAGGACGCCGGCTGGATGCACGCGTGGTCTGCGAGCATCCCGAGCCCGTGGCCGGAGCCTTCGGCGAGGTCGAGCTCGACCTCCGTCCGTGGGAGATCCGTTCGCTGGAGCTAGCCCGCTAGCAGCGGCTTACGGGACGCGGAACTCCCCACGGGCGACGACGACCGCCGAACCGCCGACCTCCACCTTCTCGACGCGATCGGTCGAGCCCTCGACACGCGCGAAGAGGGTCGACGGGCGGCCGATCTCCTCGCCCTGCGAGATCTCGATCTCGTCGCCGAAGGCGATCCGGCCGTGCCGCGCGAGGTGCACGGCCAACGGTCCCGCCGCCGAGCCGGTGGCGGGGTCCTCCGGGACGCCGTCGGCCGGCGCGAACATCCGGGTCTTCCAGCGCCGGCCCGAGCCGGCGAAGGTGCTGACGCCTGTCTCGCCGGCCAGGTCAGCAAGGGCGGCGTAGTCGGGCTTGACGGCCGCGACCTCCTCCTCCGAGCCGAGGGCGACATAGGCGTGCGCCATCCCGTTGTCGTAGACCTCGACCGGGAGCTCCGAGCGCTCGACGCCGAGCGCCTCGAGCAGGGCCCTTTCGTCGGCGAAGGGCTCGACCGACGGCAGCGGTTGCTCCATGCGGCCGAACACGATCCGGCCGTCCTCCCGCTCGAGCCGCACCGGGATGACGCCGGCCGGCGTCTCGAGGCGGATCTCGCCCAGCTGGAGCGGCGCGGCGAGGACGAACGCCGAGCCCAGCGTCGGGTGTCCCGCGAACCGCATCTCCGTCGCCGGCGTGAAGATCCGGATCCGGGCATGGCCGCCCTCGTCCGGCGGGAGCACGAACACCGTCTCCGAGTAGTTCATCTCCTTCGCGAGCCGCTGGAGGAGCTCCTCCGGGATCTCGCGCGCGTCCGTGAAGACGGCGAGCTGGTTGCCTGCGAGCGGCGTGTCGGTGAAGACGTCGGCGACGACGTAGCGGTAGGCCGCCATGAGCGCATTAGATCAGCCGCGAAGGCGCAGCCGGATTCGCGTCACCGCCCCGTCGGGGTCGATCCGCTTCAGGGTGCCGGACGGACGGCTCAGCTCGCCGGCCTCGACGACGTAGACCGCCCCGCCTTCGGCCCGTGTGAGCGAGTACGGACGCCTGAGTCCCGAGGCGACCCTGGTTCTCGAGCCGTCGGGCAGAACACGCAGGATCCGGCCCGACCCGTATTCGGCGACGAGCAAAGCGCCGCTCGGCTCGCGGGCGATGCCGAGGGGGGTCGAGAGCCCGGTCGCGACGACCGAGGACGAGCCTGTTTCGGGATCGAGCCGCACGATTCGGTCGTGACCCGAGTCGAGGATCACCACCGACCCGTCGGGAGCGAGGACGAGGCCGTGCGGGATGTCCACCTCGAGGGCGTATCGGTGCACGGTCCCTCCCGGATCGACGCGTCCCACCTCCGTCCGGCCGGCGTAGAACAGGACACCCGACGGCGCCTCTGCGATCGGGCCCGCCTCGACCGCCGCGAGCCTGGTGCCGGACCGGTACACGCCGCCGACCGCGCTGACGAGGAGCGAGCCGTCGCGGCCGTTCGCGAGCCCGAACGGCTCGTCGAGACCACGGGCCAGGACGCGGGCGGCGCCGGACGGCTCGACGCGCAAGAGCCGATCGCGAGCAGCACGCTCGGTCACGACGAGGCTCCCGTCCGGCCGGGCGAGAACCTGCCCGGGCTGGGCGAGCAAGAGCTCGGCGGGCGCCACGCGGACCCGGCCCAACGACAGCGATCGGGACTCGATCCGCGCGGCCAGCCGCCATGTTCCTGCGCTCGGAAAGACGAAGACCACGCGAAAGGTCCGGCCGCGGCGGCGATGAATATGCGCGCGGATCGACCGGCGGCTGCGCGCGGCCGTGACCTGCGGTGTCGCGCGCGAGCCGATCACCTGCACGGTGGCGCCCCAGGCGCGACCGGCGGTCGGCGTCGCGTCGCGCCCCGACATCTGCACCGAGGGCCTGGTCGCGCTCGAGGCCCCGGCGCAGGCCGCCGACACCGCAGCCGCGGCGAGCATCAGCGCGGCCGTCCTCAGGAGGCGACCTCCGCAGCCTGCCGGCGCTGCTCCGCGATCCTCGACTCGCGGCGCGCGCGCAGCGCGTCGTCCGCCGCCCGGGCGAGCTCCGCCATCACGTCGGCCACCTCGGACGGCGTTCGCTCGAGCGCGTCGGCGATGTCTGCCATCACCGTGCGAAAGCGCGGCAACGTCCGGAGCTGGGCGTCCTTGCCCTCGGCCGTCAGCGTGAGGAGCGAGGAACGGCCGTCGACTGGGTTCGGAACCTGCACTGCGTGGCCGCGCTCGATGAGGCGGCGGAACCGGAGCATCAACGTGCTGCGCGGAACGCCCAGGTCGCCGGCGAGCTCGGTCGGCGTGGCCGGCCCGTGCGTGGCGAGCCGGCTGTAGAGCGCGTAGTCCTCCGCGGCGATCTCGGCCCCGGCGAGCTCCTC
>DASTCG010000036.1:0-15827 GCA_035711385.1 Gaiellaceae bacterium | reverse complement strand
GGATCACGCCCGCCTGCTCCAGGTCGCGAAGCCGCCCCGCGAGGATGTTCGTGCCGATGCCGGGGAGGCCGGCGGCGAGGTCCGTGTAGCGCTTCGGCCCGCCCAGAAGCTCGCGGACGACGAGCAGGGCCCAGCGCTCGCCGACCAGCTCCAGCGCGTGTGCCACGGGGCAGTACTGGGCGTAGCGCTTGGCCATGCGGGAAGTATAGCCGCTCTCCTGCCGTTTGAGAAGTCATCACTTGCAAAAAGAAAGCGATTGCTGTAGCTTCGCAAGAGATGACTGTCGATTCTCAAGCATCCCGTTCGTCTACCAGCCGGATGACCACGACCGAAAGGATCTTCTGATGGTCGAAAAGACCCAACGCAAGTGGCTGGCACTCGCGCTGCTGGCCGTGGTGCAGTTCATGGTCGTGCTCGACATCGCGATCGTGAACGTCGCTCTTCCCTCGATCCAGACCGACCTCGGCTTCACGCAGGAGAACCTGCAGTGGGTGATCAGCGCGTACGCGCTGCTGTTCGGCGGACTGCTCCTCCTTGGCGGCAGGGCCGCCGACCTGCTCGGGCGCCGGCGGGTCTTCATCGTCGGCCTGATCGTCTTCAGCGTCGCCTCGCTCTTCTCGGGCCTCGCGTGGAGTGACGACGCGCTCGTCGTTGCCCGCGGGTTCCAGGGCCTCGGCGCGGCGATCATCACGCCCGCAGCGCTCTCCATCCTGACCACGACCTTCAGCGAGGGTCGCGAGCGGAACGCCGCACTCGGCGTGTGGGGAGCGGTCGGCGCGTTCGGCGCCGTCGCCGGCGTCCTCCTCGGCGGGATCCTCACGGATCTCCTCAGCTGGGAGTGGATCTTCTTCATCAACGTCCCCGTCGGGCTCGTCGCCCTCGCCCTCACGCCGGTGCTCCTGACGGAGAGCCGGGACGCCAGGGTGAAGAGCTTCGACGCACCCGGCGCGGTGCTCGTCACCTCCGGTCTCGTCACACTCGTGTACGCCATCACCCAGGCGAACGGGTACGGCTGGGCCTCCCTCGAGACCGTCGGCCTGTTCGCGGCCGCCGGCGTGCTGCTCGCAGGCTTCGTCGGCTGGGAGCTGCGCGCAAAGGAGCCGCTGGTGCCGTTCGCGATCTTCCGCGGGAAGACGGTGACGGCGGCGAACATCTCCGGCCTCGTCCTCGGCACGGTGACGTTCTCGATGTTCCTGATGCTGACGCTGTACATGCAGCAGGTGCTCGGCTACTCGCCTATGAAGACAGGCCTCGCCTACCTGGCCGTGGCCGGGACGGCGATCCTCTGGTCGGGTGTGGCGGCCCAGCTCGTCAACCGCATCGGCGTGAAGCCCGTAATCGCCACGGGGATGACGCTCCTGACCATCGGCCTCGTCTTCTTCACGCAGGTCTCGGTCGGCGGCTCGTATCTCGGCGACCTGCTGCCTGGCTTCCTCCTGATCGGCGCGGGGCTCGGCTTCTCGTTCGTGCCGATCTCGATCGCCGCTCTGGCCGGCGTCCAGCACTCCGAGGCCGGCGTCGCGTCGGGTCTCTTCAACACGTCGCAGCAGATCGGCGGAGCACTCGGCATCGCAGCGCTCTCGGCGATCGCGACCTCGAGGACAGCGGACTCCGTCGCCGGCGGCGAGGCGCAGCCGCAGGCACTGACCGACGGCTTCTACTCCGCGTTCGTCTGGGGCGGCGTCATCGCGGCGGTCGGGATCCTCGTCGCCCTCCTCCTCGTCCGGCGCAGTGAGCTCGAAGCTCGGACCGAGGCGGTGGAGGAGACGCCGGAGCCGGCGTACGAGGCGGCCGCCTAGAGCGTCCGCAGCAGATAGAGGAGCTCACCGGGGCCGTCGACGACCACGTCGGCCTCGGTGAGCAGCCTCGGATTCGTCTCCGGGGAGCCGACGGCGACCTTCACCGCCACGTCCAGCTCCGCCTCGTCGAGACCTCGGAACGCGTCCAGGTCGGTCGTGTCGTCGCCGGCGTAGAGCGCCCGCTCGAGCGAGCGCTCGGCGAGGAGGGCCCGCACCGCCGTTCCCTTGTCGGCGTCGATCGGGGGCCGCACCTCGACCACCTTCCGGCCGCGCTGGGCCGCGAGACCGAGCGCCTCCGCCCCCTCGAGGACTCGCTCGACGGCCTCCGCCGCCTCCTCGTCGCCGACCTCCCGGTAGTGGAACGCGACGGTGACGCCGGCCTTTCGCTCGACCCGCCACGGCCAGTCCACCGACTCGACCAGCCGCTCGAGCTGCGGCGCGTACTCCGGCACCCCGGGATGCCTCTCGAGGCCGTGAACGCCGACGTACTCGACGCCGTCCACCCCGACCATCCGGCTGGCGTCGGCGGCGGGCCGTCCGCTCACGCACGCGACGAGCGCGTACCTGCCCGCGAGCCGCTCGACCTCTTGACGAGCCTCGGGTGGGACCGTCGCGTCCTCCGGCCGCTCGACGATCGGTGCGAGCGTCCCGTCGACGTCGAGGAGGACGGCCGCCTTGTCGGGCTCGCTTCGGAATCGCACCAGGCGGACGGGGGCGCTCACCGGCCGAGACACTACGATAGGCGCCGTGCGGCTGGCGCTCATCGGGCTCGCGGCCGGGTTCTTCAGCGCGCTCTTCGGCGTCGGCGGCGGGATCGTGATCGTTCCGCTGCTCGTGCTCGTCCTCCACTACGACCAGCGGCTCGCGACCGGGACGTCGCTGGCGGCGATCGGCGTGATCGCCCTCGCGGGGGCCGTGCTGTACGGAGTGCGTGGAGAGGTCCAGTACGGCGACGCGGCGCTCGTCGGCGTCCCCGCCGCGGCCGGTGCAGTCGCCGGTGCGGTGCTGCAGCAGCGCGTCTCCGCCGGCTCGCTCGGCCTGGCCTTCGCCGCCCTGCTCGTCGCGGTCGGGATCCTGCTCGTCGTCTGATGGAGGAGGCTCTCGTCGCCATCGCCTTCGGAGTGGCTGCCGGCATGGTCGCGGGCTTCTTCGGGGTGGGCGGCGGGATCGTCTTCGTCCCCGTGCTCGCGCTTGTGCTCGGGCTCGGCCAGCTGGAGGCCCAGGCAACCTCGCTCGCGGCCATCCTCCCCACCGTCGCCGCCGGCGCGTGGCAGCAGCACCGGTACGGCAACGTGAACTGGCGTGCCGGCCTCGTGCTCGGAGCCGTTGCAGTGATCGGTGTGGAGCTCGGGGTTCGCGTCGCCGGCGCGCTGTCGGACGTCACGCTCCGCCGTCTCTTCGCGCTCCTGCTGTTCATCGTCGCCGCGCAGCTCGCTCTCCGCTCGGTGCGCGCCTAGACTCGGCTGCATGGTTCGTGCCGAAGAGCTCTGGATCCCGCTGGTCGACGAGCCGATCGGGAGCATCGTCGCGCGCATCCAGGAGGAGGATCCCGAGCTGAACGAGCTCGTGGCCTCGCCTCACCGGCTGCTCGCGTTCCGGACCTTCGCCTACATCAGGGTCGGCATCCTGCTCGGCGAGCTCCTGGTCGAGCAGGACCTCGATCCGTACGACGGCTCGGACAGCTGGGTCGACATGCTGCTCGCGCAGCCGGAGCAGCGTGCCGCCGTCGAGGACGAGGTCCGGGCCGTCGCCGAGGAGATCGCCGCCGATCCCGCATATGCCGCCGACGATCCCCTCGGGCCCGACGAGGAGACGCGGCGCCGCTTTCGCGAGTTCGCCCAGAAGCGCCTCGGGGCCCTCTAGCCCACCGCGATCCGGGTCAGCGCGAAGATCGCTGCGAAGCCGGCAAGGGTGACGCCGACGCGGAGCTTCGAAGGGTCGTGGCTGTGCGCCTCCGGAAGGAGGTCCGAGGCGCCGATGTAGAGGAACACGCCCGCATAGAACGCCAGCAGGTATCCGAGCGCGTCCTCGGAGACGTCGATCGCGGCGCCGAGCGTCGCCCCGAGGAGGGGAGCGAAGGCGACGAGGGTCAGCCAGCGAAGCGCGCTTCGTCGGCTTCCGCCCTGGCGCAGGATGAAGGTGACGGCATTGAGGCCGTCGGCGAAGTCGTGGGAGAGGACGGCGAGCAGGACGAGCACACCCGTCGCCGTGTTCAGCCCGAAGGCGAGGCCGATGCCGAGCCCGTCCGTGAACGTGTGGAACGCGAGCGCCACGGCGCCGGCCGCACCGACCCGTGCATGGGTCGCGATCTCCTGCGGGTCGTCCCTGTGGTGGAGCACGAGGTACCGGTGGGCGACGAAGAACGCCACGAAACCGAGGCCGACGAGCGTCATCACGCGATCCCCCTCGCCGACGGCGTCGAACGCCTCGGGAATCAGGTCGAACAACGCGACCGCGACCACGATCCCGCCCGAGAGCGCGATCGCCAGATGGAGCTCGCGGTGGAGCCGGAGCGCGAGCGCGCCGCCGGCAAGGGTGGACAGCACGATCAGGACGGCGAGCGGGATGGCGATCCAGGCCACGGAGGGCCGAGCGTACCTGAGAATGAGAACCAGTATCATTGCTGGCATGACCTGGTCGGATCACGCTCTCGCCACCCTGCGAGGCGAGGGCCTCAAGCCGGGAGCGGCCAGGGCCGCCGTCATCGGCGTCCTCGCCGACCAGGACTGCTGCCTGGCGGCCGGTGCGATCTACGACGAGGTCCGTCGGCGCCGTCCCGGTGTCGGGATCGCCAGCGTCTACCGGGCGCTCGAGACGCTGACTGCGCTCGGGCTCGTGCACCGCGTCGACCTGCGCTCGGGCGGGGCGCGGTACGAGCCGGCCCAGCCCGACGGCGACCACCATCACCATCTGGTCTGCGGCGACTGTGGACGGGTCGAGGCCTTCAGCGACGAGGAGCTCGAGCGAGCGATCAGCACCGTCTCGCGGGCGGCCGCGTTTCGGGTCGACGAGCACGAGGTCGTGCTCCGCGGCCGGTGCGGCGCCTGCGCCTGAAAAGCCGTAAAGATCCTGGACGGGAGGCAGCGAAACGCCGCTCGATCGCGAATAATGTCTTTGGGTGGCCCGCCGAGCGACATTCCTTCTCGGCGTCGCCGCGGTCCTGATCCTGACGGGATCGGGAGGCGTGTCGTCCGCAGTCGCCGGCGGCACGTCGAGCGCGGAGGCGTTTGCGATCCAGGTGGCCGTGCCCGGACGCGGCAGCTCCATGGCGGGAGCGGTGTCGGCGCCCCCCGACGCGGTCGGCGTCGGCGGCTCCTTCGCCTTTCCGGCTGACGGCTCCGTCGTCCAGGCGGGCTCGGTCGCGTCCAGCGTCGTGGCGCGCGGGAGCCTCGCGAGCGCATCGATCTCCGTTTCCGGGCTGTCCCTCTTCGGCGGCGAGGTGACGGTCGCCTCCGTCACGGTGAAGGCGAACGCCCGCGCCTCCGCGAAGGAGGCTTCCGGCGGCACCGCAGGCTCGTCGGTCAGCGGGATCGCCGTCGGCGGCCAGCCCGTGGCCTCATCCGGAACCGTGCCGCTCGGCGACTGGGGCACGGCGACGATGCTGCAAGTGTCCGGCTCCCGGTACGGCTCGCGCAAGGCGCGCGGCTACAACGCGGGCGTGACGGCGCTCCAGGTCCACGTGAACGTCGATCACGCGGGGGTCCCCGCCGGGACCGACATCGTCGTCGGCTACGCCGACGTCGCGGCGGAAGCGGCCCCCCCGCAGCCGGCTCCGAGGATCCAGGACGACTCACAGCGGCAGATCCGGCCGAAGGTGAACCGGCAGGCGCCGAACGAGCGGGCGAGCCGCGCGAAGGTGCCGCCGGTGAGGAGCGTCCCGTCCGACGTGATCCCGCGCCTGACGGCGAGCGGCTACGTGTTCCCGATCTACGGCGTCGCGTCGTTCACCGACAGCTTCGGGGCAGCCCGCAGCGACACCGGCTGGCACCACGGCGAGGACATCTTCGCGCCGCTCGGCGCGCCCGTGCTCGCCGTGGCGAACGGCATCGTCTATTCCGTCGGCTGGAACAAGGTCGGCGGCCTGCGCTTCTGGCTGCAGGACTCGGCCGGCAACGAGTTCTACTACGCGCACCTCTCGGCGTTCTCACCCCTCGCGATCAACGGCGCCCAGGTTCGCGCCGGGGACGTGATCGGCTTCGTGGGCAACACGGGCGACGCCATGCACACGCCGTACCACCTCCACTTCGAGATCCACCCCGTCTCGCTGCTCTACCGGGGGTACGACGGCAGCGCCGTCCCGCCGTATCGCTACCTCACGGCGTGGAAGCGGCTCACCGACCTCCCGTTCGCAGCCGTGGCCGGCTGGGCCCTGCCGTTCTCCGACTCGAGCCGGGCGCCGAAGCCGGGGGCGATCCTGCTCCAGTCGCGGGACATCTCGAGCGCGAGCGGACTCGATCCCGGGTCGCTTCGCCGAGCCATCGAGGCGTCGGAACGGCCCACCGGCGACGGAGCGCTTGCCGGGATGGTGAAGGGCGGCGGGCGCAGGGGCCTCCGAGCACTCGAGCGAGTGCTCAGCGGCCCGAGCCCGTAAGCGCCTAGGTCGAGCTGCTGCTGTTCCCGCCCGTGCCCGGGGAGGGGCTCTCCTCGCCGCCGAGCAGCTTGTCCATGATCCACCGGCGAGTTTGCGGGCCGGTGATCGGGTTGAAGAGGATGCCGAGCGTGATGCCGGCGATCAGCAGGGTCGCGTTGCGCGCCCCGTGCTCCTTCTTCCCCTGAACCCGCGTCGCCGCTTTGCGGAGGTCGTCGACCGCGGAGCGCAGCTGATCCTGGATCTCCTTGTCGGTCGCGACCCGCGTGGCGACTGCGGTCGTGGACCGCCCGCCGAGGAGCTCCTCGTAGATGTCGCGCGCCGCCGCGATGGCGTTCTTGACGTTCTCGCGAACCTCCTCGTCCTGGAGCGCCCGCGTGACGTACGGCTTCATGTCGGTAACTCGATCTCTTGCCTTGGCCATTCGGACGGCCGTCCTTTCGTCTCGGGTTCGACTGGCCGGATACCCGCGTAGCCTGGGCCGCAAACTACGCCGGCTGAGCGGCCTTTCGCTCAGGGGATCCTACTCGGCTCGGCCTCGTGTACGGCGCCGCGCCGTCGAGCGCGATGTCGAGAACCTCTTCGACGTGGTCGGCGAGGACGAAGCGGAGGTCCTTCCGCGTCGCTCGCGGGAGCTCCTCGAGATCCGGCTCGTTCTCCTTCGGGAGGATCACCGTCCGGACGCCGGCCCGCTGCGCCGCGAGCACCTTCTCGCGCACGCCGCCGATCGGAAGCACCTGGCCGGTGAGCGTCACCTCACCCGTCATCGCCACCTCGTCCGAGACCGGGCGGCTGCTCACGAGCGAGACGATCGCCGTGACCATCGTGATCCCGGCGGAGGGCCCGTCCTTCGGGACGGCGCCGGCCGGCACGTGGACGTGGATGTCGTGCTCGCGGAACCAGCCCGGGTCGAGGCCGAGCCGCTCCGCATGCGAGCGGACCCACGAGAGCGCCGCCTCGGCTGACTCCTGCATGACCTCGCCGAGCTGGCCGGTGATCTTCAGCCGTCCCTGCCCAGGGAAGGCGGTCGCCTCGATGAAGAGGACGTCGCCGCCCGTCGCCGTGACCGCAAGACCTGTCGCGACGCCGGGCTCCTCCGTCCGCTTGCGAACCTCGCCCGAGAAGCGCCGCGGGCCAAGCCAGCTGCGCACTCGGCGCTCGTCGATCCGGGTCGTGCCTCGCGCCTTGCCCTCGGCCACCCGGCGGGCGGCCTTCCGGCAGAGGGCCGCGATCTGGCGTTCGAGGTTGCGGACGCCGGCCTCGCGTGTGTACTCGCGGATCACCGTCCTCAGCCCGCTGTCGGTGAACGTCGCCTGCTCGGCGGTGAGCCCGTGCGCCTCCAGCTGCTTGGGCACGAGGTAGCGCTTGGCGATCCCGAGCTTCTCGTCCTCGGTGTAGCCCGAGAGGTGGATCGTGTCCATCCGGTCGAGGAGCGGGGGCGGGATGGTCTCGAGCTGGTTCGCGGTGCAGATGAAAAGCACCTTCGAGAGGTCGAACGGCAGGTCGAGATAGTGATCACGGAATTTCGAGTGCTGCTCGGGGTCCAGCACCTCGAGCATGGCGCTCGCCGGGTCGCCGCGGAAATCCGAGCCCATCTTGTCGATCTCGTCGATGAGGAAGACGGGGTTCTTGGCCTCGGCGTCGCGAAGGGCACGAATGATCGTGCCCGGCATTGCGCCGATGTACGTGCGCCGGTGGCCTCGGATCTCCGATTCGTCGCGCACGCCTCCGACGGAGATGCGTGTGAACTTCCGTCCGAGCGCGCGGGCGATCGACTGACCGAGCGAGGTCTTGCCGACGCCGGGCGGCCCGACGAAGCAGAGGATCGAGCCCGAGACGTCGCCCCGGAGCTTGGCGACGGCGAGGTACTCGATGATCCGCTCCTTCACTTTCTCGAGGTCGAAGTGGTCCTCGTCGAGCACCCGTCGGGCGTTCTCGAGGTCGAGGTTGTCCGCCGTCGTCTTCGCCCAGGGAAGAGAGAGGATCCAGTCGATGTAGGTGCGGATGACGCCGTATTCGGCCGCGGCCGACGGCAGCCGCTCCAGCCTGGCGAGCTCGCGGTCGACGGCCTTCCGGACATCCTCGGGCAGGTCGGCGGACTCGATTTGCTCGCGGAGCTCCTGGATCTCGGCCTGCTCGGGGTCGCCCTCCCCGAGCTCGTCCTGGATCGCCTTCAGTTGCTGGCGGAGGAAGAACTCGCGCTGCCCCTTCTCCATCTCGGACTGGACTTGCGACTGGATCTTCGTCCCGAGCTCGAAGACCTCGAGCTCGCGGTTCAGCACCCGCGAGAGCTCACGGAGGCGCTCCTCGACGTTCTCCAGCTCGAGCAGGCGTTGCTTCTCCTCCGTCTTCAGGCGCAGGGTCGAGGCGACGAGGTGCGAGAGCGCGCTCGCGTCGTCGACGTTCGCAGCCGCGAGCTCCAGCTCGGCCGGAAGATACGGGACGAGGCTGACGATCCGCCCGTAGAGCATCTGCACGTTGCGGGTGAGGGCTTCGAGCTCCGGCGTCTCCTCGATCACGTCGGGAAGCGTCTCGAAGGAGCCGACGAGGTAGGGCTCGTCCTGGAGCTGGTTCTCGAGCTTGATGCGCTCGACTCCCTGGACGAGGATCCGAAGTGTCCCGTCGGGAACCTTGATCAGCTTGTGGACGATCGCTGCGGTGCCGACGTCGTAGAGGTCGTCCCATCCCGGCTGCTCGACCTCGGGGTTCTTGACCGTGACGAGCGCGAGGAGGCGGTCGCGGGCGACGACGTCGTCGATGAGCGCGATCGACCGCTCCTGTCCGATCGCGAGCGGCGTCGCCGAGTCGGGAAAGACGACCGTCTCCTTCAGCGGCAGGACAGGCAGCGTCGACGGGAGGTCGATCTCCGGCGGCGCCTCGATGGGCTCGAAGTCGACGTCGGTCATGCCTGCCTCTTCACGTGGATGGGGACGGGCCGCTCGCGGGCGGGGCGCGTCGCGATCGGCAGGACGATCCGGAGCAGCCCCTTCTCGTAGGTGGCCTCGGCGCCGGCCGGGTCGGCGTCTTCGGGCAGCTGCACGACCCGCTGGAAGGGGCCGTACTCGATCTCCATCTGCTGGTACGACCGGCCGCGGCACTCGTCCCGGCTCCGCTCGCCGGTGATGACCAGCGTCCGGTCGGTCGTCGACGCGTGGACGCTCTCCGGGTCGATGCCGGCGATGTCCACGATCACCGTGAACGTCGCCGGATCCTCCGTCCGGAAGCAGTCCAGCTGCGGCCGGAAGCCGCGGCGCAGTCCACCCAGACGCGAGACCTGCCAGAGGTCTGCGAAGAGCTCGTCGATCTCCTCTCTCAGGTCACGTCTGCGTGGCATCGTGATGTCCGTGAATCGTAGCCTTGACACGGCCTCCAACCTCTCCTAACTTAGCGACCACTAGCTTAGTGACTACTAACGCTGTGACAGAGGGGAGCCCGGGCTGATGCAGCGGTGGGCGCGGACAGTCATCCGTTTCCGGTGGGTCGTCCTCGCGACCTGGATCGTCGTGGTGATCGGTTCCGTCATCGCCTCGTCGGGCCTCAACGCCCTGCTGACGAACCGCTTCGTGCTTCCGGGCGCCGAGAGCGAGCGCGCCGGGGACATCCTCAAGGATCACTTCGGGCAGCAGCCCGAGGGCTCGTTCTCCGTCGTCGTCGCCGGGAAGCCGGGAACGGCCCAGGCGCTCGTCGGTCCGACGCGTGAGGCGGCGGCCCGCGCCGCTGCCGCCCTGAAGACCGGGAAGCTTGAGTCCGTGCGCCCGGTCTCCGGCGACGTCGTCACCGCGTCGATCGTCTCGCAGCTCCAGCCCGCGGACGCGAAGAAGTACACGCAGGCGATGCGCGACGCAGCCGGCGACATTCCCGGGGCGAAGGTCTACGTGACCGGCCAGTCGGCGATCGAGCACGACCTCGAGCCGATCCAGAACCGGGATCTCTTCGTCGGTGAGCTGCTGATCGCGATCCCGATCGCGCTCGTGATCCTCGTCTTCGTCTTCGGGACGCTCGCCTTCCTGCTCCCGTTCATGCTCGCCGCGGCCGCGATCCCGACGACGCTCGCGTTCGTCTGGATCTTCGCGAACTTCATGCAGCTCTCGACGTACCTGACGAACATGGTCACGCTGATCGGACTCGGGATCGCGATCGACTACTCGCTCCTGATGGTGCACCGGTATCGCGAGGAGCGGCGCGGCGGGAGGTCGAAGGAGGACGCCGTCGCCGTCACGCTGGACACCGCCGGCCGCGCGGTGATCTTCAGCGGCACGGCGGTCGCGATCGGGCTTGCGCTGATGCTCTTCATGCCGCTGCCGTTCATGCGGGGATTCGGCCTCGCCGGGCTGCTGATCCCGCTCGTCTCGGTCGCCGCGGCGATGACCCTGCTGCCCGTGCTCATGTACTGGCTCGAGGACCGCATGGACCGCGTCCGCCTGATCCCGAAGCGGGTCATCGAGCGGCGCGAGGACGCCGAGAGCAGCTTCTGGGGCCGGCTGGCGACGACGATCATGCGGCGGCCCGCGGTCTTCGCGACGGGGGCGGTCGCGGCGCTCCTGCTTCTCGCCGCACCGGTCCTCCAGCTGCAGCTGGGCCCGGGCTCGAACGAGGGCATCCCGCAGAACCTCGAGTCGGTCGAGGGCCTGAACAGGCTGGCCGCGGCCGTCGGTGAAGGCGCGATCTCCCCGACGAACGTCGTGATCGACACCGGGCGCGCGGGCGGAGCGCGCGACCCGCAGGTGCAGGCCGGCGTCGAGCGCCTCGGGAGCCTGCTCCGCGGGGACTCGGAGATCGCCGACGTCGTGGCGGCTGGGCCGGGGACCGTGGATCGGACGGGCCGCTACATCGACGTCAAGGCGATCGGGAAGCACGAGTACGGTCTTCCCCGGTCCCAGGAGTTCGTAGACAGGCTTCGCGACGTGATCATCCCGGCAGCGGCCTTCCCGGCTGGGGTCGAGGTGCTGGCCGGCGGCGGGCCGCCGTTCGGCGTCGACTTCCTCGACATCACGTACGGCGCGTTCCCGTGGCTCGTCCTCGCCGTCCTGCTGCTCACCTACATCCTGCTCGTGCGCGCCTTCCGGTCGCTGCTCCTGCCGCTGAAGGCGATCATCCTCAACCTCCTCTCGATCGGCGCCGCCTACGGGATCCTCGTGCTCGCCTTCAAAATGGGCTGGGGGGAGCCGCTCGGCCTCACGCAGTTCGACCAGATCGAGGGCTGGATCCCGGTGTTCCTCTTCGCGATGCTCTTCGGGCTCTCGATGGACTACGAGGTCTTCCTCGTCACCCGGATGCGCGAGGAGTGGGACGCCACGCACGACAACGAGGCGGCTGTGCGGCAGGGCCTCGCGAAGACCGGCCGGCTCGTCACCGCGGCCGGCCTGATCATGGTCGCGGCGTTCATGGGCTTCGTCGCCGGCTCGATCGTGGGCCTGCAGCAGTTCGGCCTCGGCCTCGCGGCGGCGATCCTCATCGACGTGACGATCATCCGCGCCTTGCTCGTCCCGAGCGCGATGAAGCTGTTCGGACGCTGGAACTGGTGGCTGCCGGAGAGCGCGGCCAGGGTCTTCCGCGTCAAGCCTTCGCCGCTTTACGAGCCCGGCGCGCCGGCGCTCAGGCCGACCGCCAGGTAGGCGTCCCCAGTTTGCCGGCGGCGTCCGCCGGGAAGGAGACGCCGAGATGACGTCCTCCACGGACACGCTCGACCAGGAGCTCCGGCACCCGGCCCGGAAGGCCCGGCGGGATGCCGAGCGCGGCCGGGGCTGGTACTCGTGGCTCGCCCGAATCGGGCTCGTCGCGAAAGGCGTCTCGTACGGGATCGTGGGCGTGTTGGCCGTCCAGGTCGCGCTCGGGAACGGCGGCAAGGCGACGAGCCGCCAGGGCGCACTTGCGACGCTCGCCGACGAGCCGCTCGGCAAGGTGCTCCTCGCCGTGCTCGCCGCCGGCTTCGCGGCCTACGCGATCTGGCGGTTCGTACAGGCCTTCGCCGAGCGGGCGGACGACGGCGAGGCGACGGGTGAGGCGAAGAAGTGGGGAAGGCGCGCGGGCTACATCGGCCGCGGAGCGATCTACGCAGGCTTGACCTTCACCACTCTCAAGCTCCTGGCCGGCTCGGGCGCAGGCGAGTCGCAGAACCAGCAGGCGAAGCAACATACGGCCACGGTGCTCGACTGGCCCGCGGGCCGCTGGATCGTCGGTCTCGCCGGGCTCGCGGTGGTCGGTGCCGGGGTCTGGAACGTGTACCGCGGCCTGGCCCGGAAGTTCGAGAAGAAGTGGCGGACCGGCGAGATGAGCGAGGTCGAGCGCCGGTGGGGAGCGCTCGCGGGCGTCGTCGGGCACCTTGCGCGCGGCGTGGTCTTCGGCCTCATCGGCGTCTTCCTCACGAAGGCGGCGATCGAGTACGACCCGCGCGACGCGATCGGCCTCGACGGGGCGCTGCACAAGCTCGCAGGGACGAGCTACGGCCCCTGGCTGCTCGGCGTCACCGCGGTCGGCCTGATCTGCTACGGGCTCTACTGTCTCGTCGACGCGCGCTACCGCGACGTCTCCGTGAACGCCAGCGGCTAGCGCACGAGCGCGATCAGGATCACTACGACCGCGATCACGATCGGGATCCACGCCCAGCGCATGACGCTGAACGCCCGCTCCTCGCCTGGCCGGGGACCTGGCTCGGGCGTGTACGGATCGAGCGGCGGCGCGGGCTGGACGGGGAACTCGTCCTCGCCCTCGACGACGGGGATCGGCTCCTCCGCGCCGACGATGCGCTCGTGCTCCTCCTCGCTCACGGCGGCAGCCTAGCCCGTAGCATCGGCGGCCGATGAAGGGCGTCATCCTCGCCGGCGGCAGCGGGACACGGCTGCACCCGCTCACCCGGATCACGAACAAGCACCTGCTGCCGATCTACGACCGGCCGATGGTCACGTACGCCATCGAGGCGCTCGTCGGCGCGGAGGTGCGCGAGCTGATGGTCGTCACGGGCGGGACGCACGCCGGCGAGTTCCTCCGCCTGCTCGGCAACGGCCACGAGTGGGGGATCGACCGCCTCTCGTATGCCTACCAGGAGCGCGCCGGCGGGATCGCCGAGGCGCTCGGACTCGCCGAGCGGTTCGCCGGCGGCGACCCCATCGTCGTGATGCTCGCCGACAACGTCGTCGAGCGCTCGATCAGACACGCGGTCGAGAACTTCGAGCAGCAGGGCAGCGGAGCGCGGATCCTCCTCGCGCGTGAGGACGACCCCGAGCACCTGCGCCACCTCGGCGTGCCCGAGCTCCAGGAGGGGCGCGTCGTGCGCATCCACGAGAAACCGGAGTCGCCGCCGAGCGCGTTCGCCGTCACCGGCATCTACTTCTACGAGCCGGCCGTGTTCGAGATCATCCCGCAGCTCGAGCCGTCCGGCCGCGGCGAGCTCGAGATCACGGACGTCAACAACTGGTTCATCGACCGCGGCTCGATGCAGTACGACATTCTCGAGGGTTTCTGGGGCGACGCCGGCGAGTCGATCGACGCGTACTACGCGGTGAACGACTTCGTGCGTGCGAACGGCGCGAACAAGCCTTGATCGTGATCACCGGCGCCGGCGGCCAGCTCGGCACGGCGCTGGCGGAGGTCTTTCCCGACGCCTCGCCTCTGACTCGGGCCGAGTGGGACGTCGCGGAGCCGTACCCCCTCGCCGAGCGGCCCGAGCTCGTGCTCCACGCCGCGGCGTGGACGAAGGTCGACGACGCCCAGACGGATCCCGAGGGTGCGCGACGCGCGAACGTGGACGGGACGCGGAACGTCGTCGAGCTCGGTGCGCCGGTCGTCTACTACTCGTCCGACTACGTCTTCGACGGGACGAAGGGGGAGCCGTACGTCGAGAGCGATCCGACGAAGCCGCTCGGCGTGTACGGCCGAACGAAGCTCGAGGGAGAGCGGCTGGTTCGCGACGGCTGGATCGTCCGCTCCTCGTGGCTCTTCGGCTGGACCGGCCACAACTTCGTACGAACGATGCTCCGGCTCGGGGCGGAGCGCGACGAGGTCGCGGTCGTGGACGACCAGCGCGGCTCGCCGACCTACGTGGGGCACCTCGCCGAGGCAACTCGCTCGGTGCTCGACCTGCCCTACGGCGTCTACCACTTCGCCGCGGACGGCGACTGCACGTGGGCGGAGTTCGCCGAGGCGATCTTCGAGGAGGCGGGACTGGACTGCCGGGTGAAGAGGATCACGACGGCGGACTTCGGGGCTCCCGCCCCTCGTCCCGCGTGCTCAGTCCTGCGCAGCGAGAAGGGAGCGCCGGCGCTCCCTCACTGGCGGGACGGGCTTCGCGAGTGCCTCACGAGGCTCGCCTGAGTCCACAGGCTGGCCGTCCGGCCGGGGCACCGGGACGCCGCCCCTAGCGCCAGGCCGTCTCCTCAACGGGTGCGCGGTTCTTCAGCGGCTCCCACCACTCGCGGTTCGCCGCGTACCACTCGACCGTCTCGCGGAGGCCGTCCTCCCAGCCGATCTCGGGCTCCCAGCCGAGCTCCTGGCGCAGCTTCGACGAGTCCAGGAGATAGCGCCGATCGTGGCCCGGCCGGTCCGGGACGATCGTCTTCAGAGCATCCGGCTTGCCGGTGTGCCTGAGGACGAGGTCGGCGATCTCCTCGATCGACGCCTCGATCCCCGAGCCCACGTTGAACGTCTGCCCGACGGTGTCCCCATGCAAGACGAGGTCGATCGCACGGCAGTGGTCGCGGACGTGCAGCCACTCGCGCTTGTTCTGCGTCGAGGCGTACATGGGGAGCGGCCGGTCGTCGAGCGCGTTCGTGGCGAAGAGCGGGATCACCTTCTCCGGGAACTGGAACGGCCCGTAGTTGTTCGAGCAGTTGGTGATCGAAACCGGGAGGCCGTAGGTCTCGTGGTAGGCGCGAACGGCGTGGTCGGCGCCCGCCTTCGATGCGTTGTAGGGCGTGCGGGGCTCGTACGGGGAGTCCTCGGTGAAGACCTCGTCCGTGTCGAGCGCGAGATCGCCGTAGACCTCGCAGGTCGACACGTGGTGGAAGCGCGTGACCGTGCCGGCCCGGCGGGCTGCCTCGAGCAGCGTTTGCGTCCCCAGGACGTTCGTCCGGAAGAACCGGCCGGGATCGACGACCGCGAGGCTGTTGTGCGACTCGGCTGCGAAGTTGACGACCACCTCGGCACCGTCTTCCTCGAACAGCCGTCGGCTGAGGTCGGCGTCGCCGATGTCGCCCTCCACGAACGTGATCCGGTCCTCGACGTTGTCGAGGTTCGCCCGGTTCCCGGCATAGGTGAGCAGGTCGA
This sequence comes from Gaiellaceae bacterium, assembly GCA_035711385.1. Taxonomy (GTDB): domain Bacteria; phylum Actinomycetota; class Thermoleophilia; order Gaiellales; family Gaiellaceae; genus JACDAN01. Next base: position 179 of record DASTCG010000036.1, on the reverse strand, counting down.
GCGCGATCACCTCGTCCTCCGGATGCCGGTCGAGCCAATAACGGACGAAGTTCGAGCCGATGAACCCGGCCGCGCCGGTGACGAGGAGCCGCATGCGCTCAGCTTATGCGCACCGTGCGCGCGCTTCGCGGATCTCCCGCCGGCTTCCCTGGATCTCCTCCGACCTGTCGAGGTGCGGC
>DASTCG010000035.1:0-14746 GCA_035711385.1 Gaiellaceae bacterium | reverse complement strand
GGTCGCGGCCTCCTCGGCCTTCTCGATCAGGGTCATGACGTCGCCCATGCCCAGGATCCGCGAGGCCATTCGGTCGGGGTAGAAGTACTCGAGCTGGTCGAGCTTCTCGCCGACGGAGGCGAGCTTGACCGGCTTGCCGGTTACGGCCTTCACCGACAGGGCGGCGCCGCCTCTCGCGTCGCCGTCGAGCTTCGTGAGGATCACGCCGTCGAAGGCCACGCGCTCCTCGAACGCCTCGGCGACGGAGACGGCCTCCTGGCCGGTCATGGCGTCGAGCACGAGCAGGACGTTCGTCGGTCGCGTCGCGTCGCGGACCCGCCCGAGCTCCTGCATAAGCTCCTCGTCGATCTGGAGCCGACCGGCGGTGTCGAGGATCACGACATCACGCCCCTGGGCCCGCGCCTGTTCGAGACCGTCCTTCGCCGCTTGGACGGGGTCGGACCCGGTGAAGACGGGGATCTGGATCTGGCGTCCGAGCTGCTGGAGCTGCTCCACGGCGGCCGGGCGCTGGAGATCGGCGGCCACGAGCGCGGGCGAGTGGCCCTCCTTGCGGAGGAGGAGCGCGAGTTTCGCGGCGGCGGTCGTCTTGCCCGAGCCCTGGAGGCCGGCGAGCAGGATCACCGTCGGCCCCTTGCCGGCGAACACGAGCTTCGAGTCGCCGGTGCCCATCAGGCTCGTGAGCTCCTCGTGGACGATCTTCACGACCTGCTGGCCGGGCGTGAGGCTGCGCACGACGTCCTGGCCCTCGGCCCGCTCCTTCACACGGGCGACGAAGTCCTTCACGACCTTGAAGTTGACGTCCGCCTCGAGCAGCGCGAGTCGGATCTCGCGCATGGCGCGGGAAATCGCGTCTGCGTCCAGCTTTCCGCGCCCCCGCAGGGGGCCGAGGGCGGCGTTGAGCTTGTCTCCGAGCGTGTCGAACATCGGCGGAACAGTCTAGAGACAGGCGGTTTTCGGCCTAGAGTGGTTCGCCATGGCGGCTCGGAAGACGGTCACGGTCGTCTTCTGCGACATCGCGAACTTCACGCCCCTCGGGGAGGCGCTGGATCCCGAGGTGCTGAGAGGAGTGATGGAGCGCTACTTCGAGGTGGTCCGGTCCGAGCTCGAGCGGCACGGAGGAACCGTCGAGAAGTTCATCGGCGACGCAGTCATGGCCGTGTTCGGCATCCCGGTCACCCACGACGATGACGCGCTCCGGGCCGTCAGGGCCGCGGTCGACATGCGCACGGCGCTCGGCGGGCTGAACGCCGAGCTGGAGCAGAGCCACACAGTGCGCCTCACGATCCGGACCGGGATCAACACCGGCGAGGTCGTGGCAGGAGATCCCACCGACCGGCAGAGCTTTGCCACCGGCAGCGCAGTCGCGACGACGCAGAGGCTGGAGGCCGCGGCCCGCTCGGGCGAGATCCTGCTCGGCGACTCGACGTACCGCCTGGTCTCGAACGCCGTGCTCGTCGAGCCGATGGACCCACTGACGCTCAAGGGCAAGGCCGCGCCGGTGAAGGCATGGCGGCTCCTCGGCGTGGTCGAGGGCGCGCCGCCGTTCCCCCGCCGCCTCGACACGCCGATGGTGGGTCGCGACGCAGAGCTCACTGCACTGCACGCCGAGCTGGACGCGGCAACAGTGGAACGCGAGTGCCGCCTCGCCACGGTCGTCGGTCCCGCGGGAATCGGGAAGTCGCGGCTCGGGAACGAGCTCTTCGCCGATGCCCGCGGGCAGGCCACGACGCTGGTGGGGCGCTGTCTCGCCTACGGCGAGGGAATCACCTACTGGCCGCTGCGCGGCATCGTCCTCTCGGCGACCGGAAGCCTTTCGCGCAGCGGGATCGAGGAGTTCCTCGGCGACGCGGAGGACGCCGGCCGGATCGCCGAGCGCCTTGCCGGAGCAGTCGGGACGTCGGAGGCTCCTCCGAGCGTCGAGGAGACCTTCTGGGCCGTGCGCCGGTTCCTGGAGCACCTGGCCCGGGACAGGCCGGTCATCGTGGGAATCGACGAGCTTCAGTGGGCGGAGCCGACCTTCCTCGACCTCCTCGAATACCTCGTCGGCTGGACGAAGGACACACCGATCCTCATCCTCGGCTTGAGCCGGCCCGAGCTGCTGGAGGAGCGTCCGACGTGGGGCGCGACGAGCTCGCTCGTCGTCTCGCTCCGGCCGCTGTCGGACGCCGACTCCGAGCGCCTCGTGGAGGTGCTCGGCAGCAGCGTCCCGCGGGAGGAGCGGCAGCGGATTCTCGCCGGCGCCGAGGGGAACCCGCTGTTCGTGGAGCAGATGCTCGCACTCGCCGTGGAGGGCTCACCCGAGGAGGCGATCCCGCCGACCATCCACGCGCTGCTCGCGGCGCGGCTCGACCGGCTCGACGCGGCCGAGCGGTCCATCATCGAGCGGGCGGCGGTGATCGGACGCGAGTTCACCGCGGGCGCCGTGGGATCGCTCTCGGAGGGAGAGCCGGTCGCCTCGACGCTGCTCGCGCTCGTCCGGCGCGAGCTGATCGAGCCCGACCAGTCGCTGATCCCCGGCGACGACGGCTTCCGCTTCCGTCACATCCTGATCCGCGACGAGGCCTATCTCGGCGTTGCGAAGCAGAGTCGGGCCGCGTTGCACGAGCGGTATGCCGACTGGCTCGAGCGCGCGGCGCGCGACCTCGACGAGATCATCGGCTACCACCTGGAGCAGGCGTCCCGGTATCGGCAGGAGCTCGGCTCCATAGACGTGAGGCTGGCGACTCGAGCCGGCGAGCGGCTCGCGCGAGCAGGCCGGCGGGCGATTGGACGTGGCGATGTCCCTGCCGCGGTTGCCCTGCTGACCCGCGCCGCAGTCCTGCTGCCCGACTCGCACCAGGAGCGGCGTGAGATCTTGCCCATCCTCGGGAGCGCCTTGATGCGCACGGGTGACTTCGTCCGGGCCGAGCGCGCACTCGACGAGGCGCTTGAATCGGCCAAGGCGGCCGGGGACCGGCGCCTAGAGCTCCGAACCCTCATCGAGCGCGAGTTCTTCCGCGCCTTCACACGCCCCGAGGAGTCGCCCGACGACATCGTCGCGGTCGCCGACGCCGCGATCCCGCTCCTGGAGGAGCTCGGTGACGACATCGGTCTTGCGAAGGCGTGGTGGCTGAAGAGCGAGGTGCATCTCAATGCCTTCCGCTGGGGCCCCCGCACCGAGCATCTCGAACGCGCGCTGGAGCACGCGCGCCGCGCCGGCGACGCAGGCGAGCAGGCGGCAATCGCCGCACAGCTCGCGCAGGCCGTGTACTACGGGCCGGCGCCCGTCCCCGCAGCGATCGACCGGTGCGAGCGGCTGCTGCGAGACGTGCCTCCCACTCGGTCGCTCCGGGCCTCCGTCATCGGCGTCATGGCCGGCCTACGGGCGATGCAGGGAGACTTCGACGAGGCCCGGCGACTCCACGAGGAGGCGCGCGAGATCTGGCGGGAGCTGGGGCACCGCTTCAGGATCGCCATGCGGTCGTTGATGGCAGCCGACATCGAACAGCTGGCCGGGGAGGCCCAAGAGGCGACCGCGGTCCTGCGCTGGGCGTACGGGGAGCTCACCGCCATGGGAGCGCAGAGCGTGATTCCTCCCATCAGCGCCTTCCTCGCGGAGGCGCTCTGCGAGGAGGGCCAACTGGAGGAGGCCGAGCAGTTTGCGCGACAAGCGCAAGGCGGAGCGACGCCGGTGGACGTCGTGGCACAGGTGATGTGGCGCGTTGCCCTCGCCCGAGCCACGGCGGACGTCGACTTGGCTCGAGAGGCGGTCTCGCTCGCGGAGGGCACGGATTCGCCCGATCTCAAGGCGCGCGCATATGCCGCGGCCGGCGATTTCGGGAGAGCCCGGCAGGAGTACGAAGCCAAGGGCAACCTCGCGGCGGCGACGCGCCTCTTGGCTCGCCAAGCTGCGTCGTCATAGGATCGCAGCGGAGCGAGACACATCGGGAAGGAGGACGAAGATGCCCGCCGTCAGGACATGGGAGGGCAGGTCCAAGAAAGGCTTCGAGGAGGCTGCCGAGAGGGCCGCCAAGAAAGCCGAGGCCGCTCTCAAGCGGCAGAGACAGTGGCGTCCGCCCCATCAGCTGCGGGTGGTCGACATGTACGTGACCGTCACGAATCCGATCGGCGACTACATCGTCGTGCTGGGCACGGGCGGCTAGACGGGTCACGTCGGCGACAGGGCCAGTCGAAGGAGGTGCAGGAATGACAGACCACGAGGAGACGGAGCTCACGCCTGGCTGGTTCGGAACGATTCAGGCGGCGGCCGAGGCGGCGATGGCAGGCGTCCCCGTCAACGAACCCCGTGAAATCGAGACGATCTCTGCGGAGAAGAAGGGCAATCCGCTCCACGAGTACAAGGTGACACTGCGGGACTAGGAGGACGAGATGGCCACCGAACAAGCTCCGCCCACATACACAGGTGTTTCCTCGGGCGCCTTCGGCAGATTCCGGAAGGCGGCAAAGGACGCCGAGCGCAAGGCCCGAGCCGATCTCGAAGCGAAGGGCGCCTGGCCGCCGAAGGAACCGATCAAGTACAAGGTCGATCTGTACGTGAAGAGCGGGAACCCGCTGCACGAATACATCGTCGAGATGACACCGGTGCGCTGAGGGAGGGATGCGCATGGCAGACATTGCGAAGGTCATCACGACATCGCCGACGTCGTCTCGATGAGCGCGGTCGTGGAGAACGGGCGGATCACCGAGTACAGGACGACCGTCAACATCGCCTTCGCGGTCGAACGCTGATCACTGCCCACAGGGACAGGGTTCATCCTGTCCCATCAAGCCGAAGCGCCCGCGAATAGTCCTGCTCAGGCGCGGCCGAGGTCTTCACCGGGCGCGCCTGGAGATGAGAGGTTCCCAGGCCTAGAGTGGGTTTCTATGGCGGCCCGTAAGACCGTCACGGTTGTCTTCTGCGACATCGCCAACTACACACCGCTCGGGGAGTCCCTCGACTCCGAGGTTCTGCGGGGAGTGATGGAGCGCTACTTCGACGTGGTCCGCCGCGAGCTGGAGCGGCACGGCGGGACCGTGGAGAAGTTCATCGGCGATGCCGCCATGGCCGTCTTCGGCATCCCGGTCACCCACGACGACGACGCGCTGCGCGCCGTCAGGGCCGCGATCGACATGCGCACCGCGCTGGGCGGCCTGAACTCAGAACTGGAGGAGACGCATGGAGTGCGCCTTTCCATCCGCACGGGCGTCAACACCGGCGAGGTCGTCGCAGGCGATCCGACCGACCGGCAGTCGTTCGCCACCGGCGCGGCGGTCGCTACGACGCAGCGGCTCGAGGCGGCCGCACGCTCGGGGGAGATCCTGCTCGGCGACTCGACGTACCGGCTCGTCTCGAACGCGGTGCTCGTCGAGCCGCTCGAGCCGCTGACCCTCAAGGGCAAGGCCGAGCCCGTCAAGGCGTGGCGCCTCCTCGGGGTCGTGGAGGGCGCGCCGCCTTTCCCGCGCCGGCTCGACGCGCCGATGGTGGGGCGGAAGGAGGAGCTCGCGTCGCTGCGCGCCGAGCTCGAGGCCGCCGAGCGGGAGCGGCGGTGCCGGCTGGCCACGATCGTCGGCCCGGCGGGGATCGGGAAGTCGCGGCTCGGGAACGAGCTGTTCGCAGCGACCAGCGCCGGGGCCACGACGCTCGTCGGCCGCTGTCTCGCGTATGGCGAAGGGATCACGTACTGGCCGCTCCGCGGCATCGTCCTCTCCATCACCGGCAGCCTCTCGCGCGAAGGCATCGCCCAGTTCCTGGAAGGTGCCGAGCACGCCGACCGGATCGCCGACCGGATCGCCGGCGCGATCGGGACGGCGGAGTCGCCGCCGGGGACCGAGGAGACTTTTTGGGCCGTCCGCCGCTTCCTTGAGCACCTGGCCCGCGAGCAACCGCTCATCCTCGGGATCGACGAGCTGCAATGGGCTGAGCCGACGTTCCTCGACCTGATCGAGTACCTCGTCGGCTGGACGACGGACGCACCGATCGTAATCCTCGGACTCACCCGCCCGGAGCTGTTCGAGCAGCGGCCGACCTGGAGTGCCACCAGCTCGCTCGTCCTTGCGCTTGGGCCGCTGTCGGAGGCGGAGTCCGAGCGCCTCGTCGAGGTGTTGGGCGGTGAGGTCGGCGAGACCGAACGGGATCGGATCCTGGCCGGCGCCGAGGGCAATCCGCTTTTCGTGGAGCAGATGCTCGCCCTTGCGGTGGAGGGCGGCCGGCGCGAGAAGATTCCGCCCACAATCCAGGCGCTCCTAGCGGCGCGGCTCGACCGGCTCGACGCGGAGGAGCGGTCCGTGCTGGAGCGCGCGGCCGTGATCGGGCGAGAGTTCACGGCCGGCGCGGTCGCGACCCTTTCGGGGGGCGAGCCGGTCGCCCCGACGCTTCTCTCGCTCGTCCGCCGCGAGCTCATCGAGCCAGACCGCTCGCTGATTCCCGGTGACGACGGCTTCCGGTTCCGGCACATCCTGATCCGGGACGCGGCGTACGTCGGACTTGCGAAGGAGAGCCGGGCGGGCCTCCACGCGCGTTACGCAGGGTGGCTCGAGCGGGCGGCCGGCGACCTCGACGAGTTCATCGGCTACCACCTCGAGCAGGCGTTCCGCTACCGCCAGGAGCTTGGGCTGACGGACACCGAGCTCGCCACAAGCGCCGGCGAGCGCCTGGCCCGTGCCGGCAGGCGGGCCGTGCAGCGCGGCGATTCGCCGGCGGCCGTCGGGCTTCTGACGCGCGCGACCGCGCTTCTCCCGGACGATCACACCGAGCGCCGAGAAACGCTCGCCTTGCTCGGCAGCGCACTAATGCGGACAGGAGACTTCCACCATGCCGACCGGGTGCTAACCGAGGCGCTGGAGGCTGCCCATGCCGCGGGTGACCGACGGCTGGAGTTGCGAACGCTGATCGAGCGAGAGCTGTTTCGCTCATTCACGAGCTCGGAGGAGTCCGTCGAGGATATCGTCGCCGTCGCCGACAACGCGATCCCGCTGCTCGAGGAACTCCGCGACGACCTCGGCCTCGCCAAGGCTTGGTGGCTGAAGAGCGAGGTTCACGTCCACGCCTGTCGGTGGCATGCCCGGGCCGAAAACCTCGAGCGCGCGCTCGGATACGCCCGGGCTGCGGGGGATCGAAGCGAGCAGTCGACGCTTGCGTCGCAGCTTGCGGTGGCGTTGTACTGCGGTCCGACACCCGTCGACGAGGCGATCGAGCGGTGTGAAGCCCTGCTCGCGGAGCTTCCGGAGGACCGGGCCCTCCGCGCGTCAGTCACCGGCTCGATCGCGGGCCTCCGAGCGATGCGGGGGGAATTCGAGGAAGCGCGGGGACTCCAGGAAGCCGCACGGGCCCTCCACGAGGAGCTCGGTCATCGTTTTCGCATCGCAACGAGATCGCTGATCGCAGCTGAGATCGAGGCGCTCGCCGGACGGCCGGGCGAGGCGACGGCGATCCTCAACTGGGCGTTCGGGGAGCTTCAGGAGATGGGGGCATCGAGCGTGATGTCGACGGTGGCCGCCTTCCTCGCAGATGCGTTGGCCGCCGAGGGCTCCATCGAGGATGCGATCCGTTTCTCGGAGATAAGTGAACAGCATGCCGCCGACTTGGACATCGCGACGCAGGTGATGTGGCGAGTTGCGCGCGCAAACGCCACGGGTGACCTCTCGCTCGCCCGCAAGGCGGTTGCGCTCGCTGGACCGACCGACTACACGGAAATCAAGGCGCGGGCGCTATTCGCCGTGCGCGACAGCGACGGAGCGGCTCGGGAGTACGAGCGCAAAGGGAACACGGCTGGGATGAGGCGTATCGCAGCCGCGTCCTTGCGATCGTCGTAGGATCGGACCGACACGACGAGGGAGGTGCACATGGCCGAGGCCTCATCCAGGGAGGAGCAGTTCAGAATCACCGACGATGCTTGGGCTCAAGGTTGGCGGTATGGGCTCAGAGACGCAATCGACGAGGCCCTTCGGGAATTCCCCGACGGAACGGAGGCCCGTATCGAAGAGATCCGGGTCATCAAACGAGGCGATAGGTCCTTCCACGACTACGTGGTCACCCTGCGCCCAAATCCGTAACGGAGAGGAGCACGCATGGCAGACATCGCGAAGGTCATCACGATCATCGGTCAGTCGCCGGAGAGCTTCGCCAAGGCCGCCGACGCCGCGGTCCAGGAGGCGGCGAAAACCGTGCGTGGGATCCACGGAGTGGACGTGATCTCGATGAGCGCGCTCGTGGAGAACGAGCGGATCAGCATGTACCGCACCACGGTGAATATCGCCTTCGCGGTCGAGCGCTAGGTCAGGAGCGCAGTCGCGTAGTCCCGGGCGTCGAACGGCCGGAGGTCGTCGAGCCCCTCACCGACGCCCACGAGCTTGACCGGAAGACCGAGCTCGTGGGCGATCGCCAGGGCGACGCCGCCCTTTGCCGACCCGTCCAGCTTGGTCAGAGCGACGCCGGAGACCTCGACGGCCTCGCCGAAAAGGCGCGCTTGCTGGAGCCCGTTCTGACCGGTCGTCGCGTCGATCACGAGCAGGGTCTCGTGCGGCGCGCTGGGCAGGCGGCGCTCGATTACTCGCCTGACTTTCGCCAGCTCGTCCATGAGGTTCGTCTGCGTGTGCAGGCGGCCGGCCGTGTCGACGATGACGACGTCACGGCCGCGCGCGGTTGCGGCTTCGATCGCGTCGTAGGCGACGGCTGCGGGGTCGCCGCCGCGCTCCGAGCCGACGAAGTCTGCGCCCGCGCGCTGCGCCCAGATCTCGAGTTGCTCCTCCGCCGCAGCGCGGAAGGTGTCCGCGGCCGCGACGAGGACGGAATGGTCGTGCTCTCGGAGCTTCTGCGCGAGCTTGCCGATCGTCGTCGTCTTCCCGGTGCCGTTGACGCCGACGACGAGGATCACGGCCGGCCGCGCTGCCAGATCGAGGCGTGGAGGGTCGCCGAGGACGCTTGCGGCCTCGTCCGTCAGCGCTTCGCCGAGGTCCCCCACTTCGCCACGCGCCTCGAGCCTGCGGACGAGCTCGGCCGTCGTCGGAACGCCGACGTCGGCGGCGATGAGCGCCTCCTCCAGCCGCTCCCACGCCTGGTCGTCGCCCGGGTCGAACGCGGCAGCGGCCAGCTGGTCTGTCAGCGCGCGGCGGCTCTTCCCGAGCGAGTCGCGCAGCCGCGAGAAGAACCCGGCCTGTTCTGCCGCGCTCTCGTCCGACGTCTCGGTGTCGCCGAGAAACTCCCCCCAGCTCCTGGTCATCGCGGCAGGCTAGCCTCCGCGCCCGCTCGAAGAGCCGTGTCCCGGTGCCTGGCACCAGGACCGTCCCGAGTGACGGCGGTCAGGCGGCTGCTTCGGCCGACGCCTCGCGTGGGAGGCGGCGGGAGACGACCTGGGAGATGCCTTCGGCCCCCATCGTGACGCCGTAGAGCACGTCGGCCGCCTCCATCGTCTTCTTCTGGTGGGTGACGACGATGAACTGCGCGCGGTCGGAAAAACGGCGCAGGAGCGCAACGAACCGGCCGATGTTGGCGTCGTCGAGCGCTGCCTCGACCTCGTCCAGGAGGTAGAAGGGGCAGGGCCGGGCGAGGAAGAGCGCAAAGAGGAACGAGATCGCACCGAGCGCCTTCTCGCCGCCCGAGAGCAGCGAGAGACGCGTGACCTTCTTGCCGGCCGGGCGCAGCTCCACCTCGATGCCGGGGGCGGCGTCCTCGTCGTCGCCCTCCCGCTCGCCGGTGAGCCGGAGCCTGCCCCGGCCGCCCGGGAAGAGCGTGGCCGCGACCTCCTCGAAATGCCGGCCCACCAAGTCGAACGTCTCCGCGAAGCGGCGTTCCACGGTGCGGTCGAGGTCGTCCCGAAGCTTCGCGAGCTCGTCGAGGCTCCGCTCGAGATCCTCGCGCTGGGCGGTCAGCTCCGCGAGCGACTCCTTCTCGCGCTCGTACTCCTCGGCGGCGAGCGGGTTCACGCGGCCGAGCTCCTCCCGGCGCCGGCGGAGCCGTTCGAGCCGCTCGGCGATCGCCGCGGTGTCGTCCCACTCTGCCGGCTCGGCGGCGGCCGCCCGGAGCCGCCGCTCGACCTCCTCGCGCTCGGCCTGGAGCCGCGCGAGCTCGACGTCGACCGCAGCTGCGCCCGATGCGGCCTCGCCGGCCTCCCGGCGGATCTCGGCCTCCGCCCCGCCGAGCCGCCGGAGCTCGTCGGCGAGCTCGGCAGTTCGGGTCGTACCGGCGTCGACGCGGGCCCGGAGCGTCGGTTCCCACCGGTCCGCAGCCGACGACGCTGAGGCGAGCGAGCGCTCGAGCCGCGCCGCGAGCTCGATGTGCGGCCGGTAGCGCCGATCGTCCTCGGGGGCTGGCCGGGGCTCGTCGACGACGGCGTCGGCCTGCCGCTCGAGGCCGGCGATCTCGTCGGCGAGCGTCCGCCGGCGCGCCTCCAGCTCGAGCAGGACGGCCTCGGCCGCCTCGCCCGCGAACCAGATCTCCCGGCGGGCCGGGTCGAACCCGATTCCGTCCCGGGTGACGGCGAGCTGCGACTGGTCGAGCAGCTCGCCCCGCTCGACGATCACGAACTCCTCGACGCGCTCGTCGACCACGACGGTCACGCTTCCGAGCCCTCTCGCCCTCGCCTCGTCGACCAGGCGAAGCGCGGCCTCCTCGTCGGGAGCGAGGACGGCCGCACCGCGGCCGCGCAGGGCCGCGGCAACGGCGCGCTCGTCTCCGGGGGAGACGTCGAGCCGGGCGAGAAGCAGTTCGTGGCCCGACTCGGCGAGCGCCCGGGCTGCAGGCGGCACGCCCTCCCGCTCCGAGAGCGCGCGCTCGAGCGCGGCCAGCCGGTCCCGGGCGAGCGCCGCCTCTTCGCGCAGCTTCTGCCGGCGAAGGTCGGCTGCCGTCGGCCCGGTCGGGAGCCGCGGGCGTGTCGCTGCCTGCCGCAGGGACTCGACGAGCGACGCGGCGCTCTCCCGCCGCAGCGCGACCCGCTCTCCGGCGCTGCGGAGCCGGTAGAGCGCGGCCGTCGCGCTCTCGCGCCTCCCGGCGGCGTCGGCGAGCTCCTCCTCGGCCCGGTGACGCTCGGCGAGCAAGTCCTCGAGCTTTGCCTCCGTCCGACGCTTGGCGTGGTCGGCAGCCGTACGCCGCTCGGACGCCTCGCCGATCCGCTCGTCGACGGCAGCGAGCTCGAGCGTCGCGAGAGCAGCCTCGAGCGAGGCGATCTCACCGCCGAGCTTCTCCGCCCGCTGCGCCGCGCTTGCCTGGAGCGCGAGCGGCCGCAGGCGCTTCTTCACCTCCGCTTCGATGTCCCGCGCGCGGGCGACGTCCTGCCCCACCCGCGCAAGCTTCAGCTCGGCACGGTGGCGCCGGCGCTTGAACTTGCCGAGCCCGGCCGCCTCCTCGACGAGCGCCCGCCGCTCCTCCGGCTTCGACGCGAGGATCTGCTCGACCTTCCCCTGCGAGATCACGGAGCCGGCGGCGCCGCCGAGACCGACGTCGGCGAGCAGCTCGACGAGATCCGTCCGGCGCACCGCCGTGCCGTTCACGAGGTACTGCCCCTCCCCGCCCCGGTGCAGCCTGCGCAGGACCGAGACCTCCGCGGGCAGCTCGGCAAGCGTGTCGTCGCCGTTGTCGAGCACGAGCTCGACCTGGCAGTACGCCGCCGGCTGCCGGCCGCCCGAGCCGGCGAAGAGCACGTCGTCGGGCTTCTCCGCCCGAAGCTCGCTCGGGCTCAGGCTCCCCGACGCCCAGAGCAGCGCGTCCGCGACGTTCGACTTCCCGGACCCGTTCGGGCCGACGACCACGGCGACGCCAGGCTCGAGGCGGATCTCGACCGGTTCGGGGAAGGACTTGAAGCCGCGGATGCGGATGGCGCGCAGATGCACGTCGGCGGAACGCTAGTGCGTCCGGCGGATAGCGCTTCCCAACTCGCTAGACGTCTCGAACCTTCTCGAGCGCCTGCTTGGCGGCCTCCTGCTCGGCCGCCTTCTTCGACGAGCCGACGCCGACGCCGGCCTGATCGCCGTCGATGACAGCGGCCGAAGTGAACCTGCGGTCGTGCGCCGGGCCTTGGACGTCGAGCACGGCGTACGTGACCTGCCGGCCGAGCGCCGCCAGCTGCTCCTGAAGCTCCGTCTTGTAGTCGACGTGCGTCGTGGCCGCATAGTCGATCCGACCGGCGAACGCCTCGACGATCGAGTCCTCGATCGGCGCGAAGCCGTGCTCGAGGAAGAGGGCCGCCAGCGCCGCCTCGAGCAGTGCGGCGAGGACGTTGCGGTTGCGCGAGAGGCGGTCGAGCTCCTCCGGCGGGACGATCCCCCGACCCTTCTCCACGAGCCGGTCGCCGAGCCCGAGCTCGCGAGCGACGACGGCGCAGCTCGCCCGGGAGACGACGTGCGAGCGGATCTTCGCCAGCCGTCCCTCCGGCAGGTCGGGGTACTGCTCGTAGAGGGCGCGGGCGACGGCAAGCTCGAGGACGCTGTCGCCGAGGAACTCGAGGCGTTCGTAGGAGGACGCGCGGTCCGGGGCCCAGGAGGGATGCGTGAACGCGTTGTCGGCGCGCTCCTCGGGCAGCTCGTCGATCAGCCGCGTGAGCCGCGGCGTGCCTCGCGGCCTCTCGCTACTGGTGCGACGTGACGTAGTCGACAGCCTGACCGACCGTCTGGATCTGCTGAGCGTCCTCGTCCGGGATCTTGAGCCCGAACTGATCCTCGAGCTCCATGATCATCTCGACGAGGTCGAGCGAGTCGGCGCCGAGATCCTCCTGGAAGTTCGCCTCCTCCGTGATCTCCGATTCCTCCACGGACAGGCGCTCTGCCAGGACCTCCCTGATGCGCTCGTAGACTTCGTCGCGGGACGCGGCCATGTCACCTCTCTTGCGTTCGTTGGACTGAGAGCGCGCCGATTCTACGGAACCGGCGTGCGCAGCGGCTCGACTTCTCGCCCGCGATAGGTCTTGCACGTCGGGCACATCTGATGGGGCCGCTTCGGGCGGTGGCAGACCGGGCACTCGTTGACCCTCGGGGCCTCGAGCTTGTGGGTCGCGCGGCGCTTGTCGCGGCGCGCCTTGGACGTTTTCCTCTTGGGGACTGCCATCGCGGCGGGGAACTATAGCTATCGTTGCCGCGAGCTCCGGCTCGCCCTATGCGCGACCACTGATCCGACACCGAGCCCAGGCGCCGCTCCGCGGGCGCCCGTCGATCAGGAGGAACGCATGGACCGCGGCACCCTTGCCGCAACAACCATCACGAAGAGCTACGGCGCCGAGACGATCCTCGACGGCGTGTCGGTTGCCGTCAGGCCCGGCGCTCGCATCGGCGTCGTCGGGCCGAACGGCAGCGGGAAGACGACGCTGCTCCGGCTGCTCGCCGGAGTCGAGGAACCCGACGCCGGCGCTGTCCGGCGCAGGCCGCAGTCGCTGACCGTCGGCTACCTCTCGCAGGAGCTCGACGCACCCGCCGCCGAGACGGTCCTCCGCTCGCTCGAGCGCCGAACCGGGGTCGCGGCCGCGGCGGCGGAGATGGACCGGCTCGCCGACCGGCTCGGGTCGGAGCCCGAGCTCGCCGGGGCGCACGCCGACGCGCTCGAGCGCTTCCTCTCCCTCGGCGGCGACGACCTGCCCGCCCGCGCCCGGGAGGTCGCGGCGCGCGTCGGACTCGGCGCCGACCGGCTCGACCGCCCGCTCTCGACGCTGTCCGGCGGCGAGTCGGCTCGGGCCAAGCTGGCGGCGGTCCTCCTCTCCCGCTTCGACGTGCTTCTGCTGGACGAGCCGACGAACGACCTCGACTTCGCAGGGCTGGAGCTCCTCGAGCGGTTCGTCTCGTCGACGCCGAGCGCCCTCGTCGTCGTCTCGCACGATCGGGCCTTCCTGGAGCACACGGTGGACCGCGTGCTCGAGTTCGAGGCGGAGACGCGCCGGATCCGCGAGTTCGCCGGCGGCTGGCACGAGTACGAGCGGCTTCGCGCCCTCTGCCGGAAGGGCGACGCGGCCGTCTACGAGCGCTACGTGGCCGAGCGGTTCCGGTTCGAGAGCCTGCTGCGCGGAAGGCAGGGCGAGGCTCGCACGGCCGGGAAGATGGCCGACCGCCGGGGGACGCACGCGCTGATGTCGAAGGTGCGCGCCGCGGAGCGACGGCTGGAGCGGCTCGAGACCGTGGAGAAACCCTGGACGCCCTGGCGCCTCCAGCTCTCGTTGGAGTCGCGGAGAGCGGGCGACGTCGTGGCACGACTGGAGGGCGCAGTCGTCGATCGGGGACGGTTTCGGCTCGGCCCGGTCGACCTCGAGCTTCGGCACGGCGACAGGCTCGCAGTCGTGGGGCCGAACGGCTCCGGCAAGACGACCCTCGTCCGCGCGCTGGCCGGGGAGCTGCCCCTGGCGTCGGGAACCCGCTCTGTCGGCCCCTCGGTGCGCTTCGGGCGGCTGGAGCAGGACCGCGCCTGGCTCGACTCGCCGAGACCGCTGCTCGAGCTCTTCCGCGACGCAACGGGCCTCCCGCCGGTCGAGGCCCGGACCCTGCTCGCGAAGTTCTCGCTCCGCGGGGCCGACGTCGCCAGGCCTGCGGCCTCGCTCTCACCCGGGGAACGGACGCGCGCGATCCTCGCGCGGCTGACGGCTGCGGGCGCCAATGCGCTCCTCCTCGACGAGCCGACGAACCACCTGGATCTCGAGGCGATCGAGCAGCTCGAGGGCGCCCTCGAGGACTTCGAGGGCGCCCTCGTCGTCGTCAGCCACGACCGTCGCTTCCTGGAGTGTCTCGCCCTGAGTGCGACGGTCGAGCTGTGAGCGGGCGCCCCCAGGCCTGGAGCACGCAGGTCGGGACGCGCGCGCGA
>DASTCG010000034.1:0-22442 GCA_035711385.1 Gaiellaceae bacterium | reverse complement strand
TCCGACGCCCGCTCCGCGAGGCTCGCGAACCGCTCCTCGCGTCGCCTGCGGCGGTGCTCCGCGCGGAGGTGGTCGAGTGCCGCGGTGCGCGCGATCTGGCAGAGCCAGGTCCGCTCAGAGCCTCTGGCCGGGTCGAATCGGTGCCAGAGCCGGACGGCGCGCTCGAAGGTCTCCGCCGCGAGATCCTCGGCCGCTTGCGGATCGCGCGTGAGGTAGAGGACGTAGCGGTAGACGTCGTCGAGGTGCCGCTCGGCTGCGTCGGCGAGCGAGGGTCTCACGGGCCTCATACATCTCATATACGCCGCTTGGGGAAAAACCGTCACACATTCCACGCGGATTCGTGCGGACACGTGAGCCTGACGTTGCCACCATCGACGACATGCACGATCTTCACGTCACGCGTCCGCGTGCGTTGGCCGCTGCAGCGCTCCTCGTCGCCGCCCTGTTCTTCGCCGGCCGTTACCTCGTCGGCAGTGGGACTGCGACCGTCGAACGCCGGGCCGCCGCCCCGGCGGTGGTGGAAGCCGCGCCGGCGCCTCGTCTGGTCGTCCACGTCGTCGGCGCCGTGCGCAGGCCGGGTCTCTACCGACTTCCCCACGGCGCCCGCATCGCCGACGCCGTCCGGCGAGCTGGTGGCGCGACCCGACGCGCCGACCTGAGTCTCGTCAACCTCGCGGCGCAAGTCTCGGACGGCACGCAGGTCGTCGTGCCACGGCGGGAAGTCGTGCAGCCTGGAATGGGCGGGGAGGGCGCGGGCGGCGAAGGAGGCACCGCGGCAGCCGGGGGGCCGGTGCACCTGAACACCGCGACGCTTGAGCAGCTCGACGCGCTCCCCGGGGTCGGGCCGGTCACGGCGCAGAAGATCCTCGACTACCGCGAGCAGCACGGAGCGTTCAGCTCCGTCGACGACCTCGATGCGATCCCGGGAATCGGTCCCGCGCGGCTCGAGCAGCTCCGCGACCTGGCGGCGCCGTGAGCATGTTCCTCGATCGGTACGCGCCGCACGTCGTCGCCGCGGCGCTCTGTCTCGGCCTGGCGGCAGCGAACGCGGCGCGGCTGTCCTCGAACCTGATGCCGGCGGCCGCCCTCGCCGCTGCCGTCCTCTCGGCAGTCACGGTCGAGCGCCGGGCCCGAGTGGCCGCGCTCGCGCTGGCGCTTGGCTGCGCCGGGTTCTGGTGGGGCAGCGTGCGCCTCGACGCGCTCGATCGCAGCCTGCTGGCTCCACGAATCGGCCAGTTCGGGCGTGCAACGCTCGAGATCACCGGCCCCGCGCGCCGGACCCCGTACCGGATCCGCGTTCCGGCCCGGATGAGGTCGTTCCGGTCGGCGGCCCTGCGCGAAGCGGTGCTGCTCGAGCTCCCGCCGGAGCGAGCTCCGCCCCAGGGTGCGCTCATCGAGACGGCTGTCGAGCTGCGTGCGCCTCGCGGCCCGAGCGAGGGCTTCGACGAGCGGACGTATCTCCGGCGTCGCGGCGTCCACGTCGTGGCCCGGGGTCGCGACTGGCGGATCGTGGGCCGGCGGAAGGGCATCGCCGGGTTTGCCGATCGCGTCCGCGAGCGGCTCTCTGCGTCGATCGCACCCGGTCTGACGGGAGAACGGCGGGCGGTCCTGGCCGGTCTCGTTCTCGGCGAGGACGAAGGGCTCGACGAAGACCTCAGAGACGACTTCCGCTCCTCGGGCCTGTACCACCTCCTCGCCGTCTCCGGTCAGAACGTCGCCTTCGTCGCCGGCGGGGTGCTCGTCCTCGGATGGCTGCTCGGAATCTCGCGCGTGGTCGCCGAGGTCGGCGCGCTCGCCGCGATCGGCGCCTACGTGCTCGCGGTCGGCTGGCAGCCCTCGGTCATCCGTGCAGGGGTCGCGGGAGCGCTCGCGTCGCTCGCCTGGCTCGCCTCGCGCCCCCGAGACCGCTGGTACTTCCTGCTGGTCGGAGCGGCCGTGCTGCTCGCGTGGAACCCCTACAGCCTCGGCGAGCCGGGGTTCCAGCTCTCGTTCGCGGCGGTGGCGGCGATCTTCGTGCTCGTCCCGCGGATCGAACGTGCGCTCGAGGGATATCCGGTGCCGAAGAGCCTGGCCGGCGTGGTCGCCGTCTCGGGCGCTTGCGGAGCGGTCACCGCACCGATCCTGCTCGTCCAGTTCGGGTCCGTTCCCGTCTATTCCGTCCTCAGCAACGCGCTCGCCGCGCCGGTCGTGGGAGTCTCGTTCAGCCTCGCCCTCGTCACGGCGCTTCTGGATCAGGTGCTCCCGCAAGCGGCCTCGTCCGCCGCGTGGGTCAACGGCTGGCTGGCTGCATACGTGGCCGCCTGCGCGCGGCTCGTCGGCCGCCTGCCCGGCGCCGACTTGGGCGGCTCCGCCGCTCTTGCGATCGCCCTCGCGGCCACCGGAGGGGTAGTCGCCTGGTTTCGGCTCCCACGCTGGAGGCGTCCGGGGCTCGCGATCGTTGCTGCCCTCGCGGCGCTCGTCGGGGCGGCATGGCAGATCCGGCCCCACGCGACGCCGGCTGCTCCGACGGGCCTTCGCATGACCGTCCTGGACGTGGGGCAGGGGGACGCGATCTTGCTCCAGGTTCGCGAGGGTGCCGTCCTCGTCGACCAGGGCCCACCGGAGAGCGACGCCGCCGGGCAGTTGCGCAGGCTCGGCGTCCGCAGGCTGGTCGCTCTCGTCCTGACACATCCCCAGCGCGACCACGTCGGCGACGCGTCCGAGGTGTTGCGCCGCGTCCGTGTCGACCGAATCGTCGACCCCCAGATCCCCTCTGAGAGCCCGGAGGAGGACGCGGCGCTCGACGAGGCCCGCAAGCGGGGTGTACCCGTCCTGACGGCACGGGCGGGACTGAGCCTCCGGATCGGCAAGCTGCGCCTTCGGGTGCTGTGGCCCGCGGGCAACCCGCAAGAGCACGATGATCCCAATCTCTGGGCCACGGTCATCCTCGCCTCCTATGGGAGCGTCGACGCGCTGCTGACGGCGGACGCCGAATCGCCGGTGACGCTTCCCCTGAACCCACCGCCGGTCGAGATTCTCAAGGTCGCGCACCACGGCTCGGCCGACGAGGGCCTTCCTCGGCTGCTCGAGCTCCTTCGGCCTGAGGTTGCGGTCATCTCCTGTGGCCGGCACAACGACTACGGCCATCCCACCGCGTCGACGCTCGACGCGCTCCAGAGCTTCCCGGGCCTCGACGTCTATCGCACGGACCGCGACGGCGGCGTCGTCCTGGAGACCGACGGTCGGCGGATCTCGGCCCGGACAGGCGCATGACTATCCTTCGGCACCGTGTCGAGCGAGCCGCTCCTTCCGGCGTACCTGCTGACCGGAGGCGACCGCCCGAAGGTCGCGCGCGCGCTCCGCCGCCTCCGCTCCCGCTTCGGAGAGGAGTCCGTCGAGCAGCTCTCGGCTGACACGGCCAGTGGAGCCGACGCGGCTGCCGCCTGTAACGCGCTGGGCCTCTTCGCCGGCGCCGGCGGCGGTCGCCTCGTCGTCGTGGAGCGTGTCGAGCGGTGGAAGAAGGCGGACGTCGACGCCGTCGCCGCGTACCTCGCCGATCCGGTGCCGGGGGCGGTTCTCGCACTCGTCGTCGAGGATCCTCCTCGTTCCGACGCGCTCGCGAAGACGGTGGCCGCCGTGGGCCGCGTGCTCGCGTACGACGCGCCGAAGCCGCGCGACCTCCCCGCCTGGGTTCGTGCCCAGTTCGACGGCCTGGGCGTGTCGGTCGAGCCGGATGCCGCCCGCGCGCTCGTCGAGATCGTCGGCGACGACCTCGCGGCGCTCGCGACCGAAGCAGACAAGATCACGATCTGGGCCGCCGGCCGCCCCATCACGCCGGCCGACGTGCAAGCGCTCGCGACGCCCGCCCGTGAGGCAGCTTCCTGGGCGATCACCGACGCTTGGGGTGAGCGGGAAACGGGTGCGCTCCTCGCGGCCGCAGAGGCCGAGCTCGAGCGCCGAGATCCCTTCACGATCGCGGTACGGCTCGCCGCACACGTGAGCCTGGTCCGAAGCGCCAAGGCGCTCGCCGCCGAGGGCATAGGCGCGAAGGAGATCGCAAAGCGGGTGCGGGTGCATGAGTTCCGCGTGCGAAAGGCGCTGGGCCACGCAGATCGCTACTCGGAGGAGGAGCTCGATGCAGCGGTTGTGCGCCTCGCGGCGCTCGATGCCGCCCTGAAGGGGGCGAGCCGGCTGTCCGGCGAGCTGGAGCTGACGCGCGCGCTGACCGACGTTACGGGGCGCACTCGGGCCCCCGCGCGCCAGCCTGCCTGAGGCGCGGGCTAGCGACTCGAAGCGAGGCGGGCGGCCTGCGCCTTCTTGCGAGCCGCCGCGTTGCGGTGGAGGGCTCCGCGGGCCGCAGCGCGGTCGATCCACTGCTGCAGCTCGCGATGCACGGCGGCTACACCGTCGGCGTCGCCTTCGGCGACCGCCGTCTCGAGGCGGCGCGTGAGCGTCTTCACCGTGGAGCGGTAGCGCAGGTTCTCGAGCCGCTCTCTGGCGGCCGTCCGCACGCGCTTCTCCTGTTGCTTGATGTTCGGCATCTGCGAGCCCGCCGCGCGGGCGGCGGCATGCTAGCAGCGGCCTGCGCGGCGCAGGAGCCCGCCAGGGGCGCTCGTATGCTCCTCTCGTGGTGAAGCGGCGGTGAGCGAGGTCCGTCCCGAGACGCCCGCGCTCCCGACGCGGAGGCTCGCCTGGTCGACCGCGATCTTCTCGGCGGCAACCGGGCTTTCGCGGATCCTCGGCCTCGTCCGCGAGATCGTGGCCCGCGGCTACTTCGGCGTCGAGGGAGCCGGGATCAACGCCTTCACCGTCGCATTCCAGGTTCCGAACCTCGTCCGGGCGCTCGTGGCGGACGCCGCGCTCTCGTCTGCGTTCGTCCCCGTCTTCACGGGGCTCCTGGAGAAGGGAGAGCGTGTACGCGCCTGGCGCGTCGCCTCGAGCGTCTTCTGGATCCTGCTCCTCGGCCTCACCGCGATCACCGCGCTGTTCATGCTCGCGGCGCCGTGGATCATGGCCCTGTTCGGCTACGGCGGCGACGACGGCGAGCTCGCCGTGACGCTCGCGAGAATCCTCTTCCCGATCGTCATCCTGCTCGGGCTGTCGGGTGTGATCGTCGGGGTTCTCAACAGCTACGAGCAGTTCTCGATCCCGGCCCTGACGCCCGTCGCGTGGAATGTCGCGATCATCGTCGGCCTCGTGGTCGGCGTCCCGCGGGCCGGCTCGACCAACGCCGAGCTGTACGTGTACGCAGGGTCGATCGTCATCGCCACCGTCATCCAATTCCTGCTGCCGTTCCCTTGGCTCGCCGGCCTGGACGGCCGTCTTCGTGTGGCGATCGACTGGCGCGACCCGGCCGTGAAGCAGGTCTTCGTGCTCATGCTCCCCGTGACGCTCGGCCTCGGGCTCATCAACTTCAATGCGGTGATCGGCACGTTCTTCGCCGCCCGGTTCATCGACCCCGACGTCTCGCCGAGCGCGATCGACGCCGCGTTCCGGATCTACATGGTCCCGCAGGGGATGTTCTCTGTCGCCGTCGCGACGGTCCTCTTCCCGACGCTCTCCCGGCTCTCGGCCCGGAATGACCTGGACGGCTTCCGCCGGTGGGTCGGGATCGGCCTCCGGCAGATCGCGTTTCTGCTCGTACCGGCGAGCGTCGTCTCCGCGGTGCTCGCGGAGCCGATCGTGCGGCTCATCTACCAGCGCGGCGAGTTCGGGCCCAGCGCGACCCGCGTCGTCGCGAGCGCCCTCGCCGCGTTCTCCCTCGGCCTGGCCTTCAACGGCGCCATGCTGATGTTGAACCGCGCCTTCTTCAGCCTCCAGGCGCCCTGGACGCCGACTTCGGTGGCGCTCGCGACGCTCGTCCTGAACACCGGGCTCTACGTGACCTTCTACCGGCTGGGGACGTGGGGCATTCCGCTCGCAATCGCGGTCGCGAACGTCTTCGGCACAGTCGCGCTGGTCATTCTCCTCCGCCGGCGGCTCGTTCGCCTCGAGCTCCGCGAGACGATCGGCGCCGTCGTCCGGATCACTGCTGCCTCGGTGGTTTGTGGCGCGGTCGCGTACGCGACCTGGTGGACGCTGGACGCCGCTCTCGGACGGTCGTTCCCGGCCCAGGTCGTCTCCGTCTTCGGAGCCCTCGCCGTAGGTGGCGCCGCCTACCTGTTTTCGGCCCGTTTGCTGGGAGTTCGTGAGCTGGACGCGTTGCTATCGTTGCGAGCCCGCGCCCGCCCGGCCGAGTGACCTATGCAGCAGGACCGAATCCGCAACTTCTCGATCATCGCGCACATCGACCACGGGAAGTCGACGCTCGCGGACCGGATCCTCGAGGCCACGGACACCGTCTCCGGCCGCGAGATGCGCGAGCAGCTGCTCGACTCCATGGAGCTCGAACGCGAGCGCGGGATCACGATCAAGGCGCAGGCGGTCCGTGTCGAGTGGAAGGGTCACCAGCTCAACCTCATCGACACGCCAGGACACGTCGACTTCACCTACGAAGTCTCCCGGTCGCTGCAGGCATGCGAGGGCGCTGTGCTCGTCGTCGACGCGGCCCAGGGAGTCGAGGCGCAGACCGTCGCCAACGCCTACCTCGCGATCGAGAACGACCTTGAGCTGCTCCCCGTCGTCAACAAGATCGACCTGCCGCAGGCCGATCCGGACGCGGCGGCGGCGGAGATCGCCGAACTGATCGGCGGTGATCCGGCCGACGTTCTCCGCATCTCGGCGAAGACGGGCCAGGGGATCGAGGGCCTGCTCGACGCGGTCGTCGAGCGGATCCCGCCGCCGTCCGGCGACCCCGACGCCCCCGCGCGTGCCCTCATCTTCGACTCGTCGTACGACCAGTACCGCGGCGTCGTCGCATTCGTGCGGGTCGTCGACGGCTCGTTCCGCACCCGAGAGGGGCTGCTCGCGATGGCGCAGGGCACGCGCTTCGAGGCAGAGGAGCTGGGCTTCTTCTCGCCGACGATGCGCGCGGCCGAGACGCTCCAAGCCGGTGAGGTCGGGTACGTCATCACCGGGCTGAAAGACGTCAGCCGCCTTCGGGTCGGAGACACGCTGACCTCGCAGGCCACGCCCGCCGCCGAGCCGCTGCCGGGCTACAAGGACGTGAAGCCGATGGTCTTCGCCGGCCTCTTCCCGACCGACTCCGACGAGTATCCCGAGCTCCGCGACGCGCTCGAGAGGCTGAAGCTGAACGACGCCGCCCTCGTCTACGAGCCGGAAACGTCCCAGGCACTCGGCTTCGGGTTCCGCTGCGGATTCCTCGGCCTCCTGCACCTGGAGATCGTTCGCGAGCGGCTCGAGCGGGAGTTCGACCTCGACCTGCTGGTGACGGCGCCGAACGTCGCCTACCGGGTCGTGACCACCGCCGGCGAAGAGGTCGAGGTGCACAACCCCGCCGAGATGCCGCCCGATGTGGAACGCGTGGAGGAGCCGTACATCCGCGCCTCGATCATCGTTCCCAAGGAGTACGTCGGCCCGGTCATGGAGCTCGCGAACGAGCGCCGCGGCCGCTTCGACCACATGGAGTACCTGTCCGAGGAGCGCGCCGTCCTGATCTACGAGCTCCCGCTCGCGGAGGTCGTGATCGACTTCTACGACCAGCTCAAGTCTCGGACGAGGGGATATGCGAGCTTCGACTACGACGTGATCGGCTTTCGCGAAGGCAGCCTCGTCAAGCTCGACGTGCTGATCGCCGGCGAGTCGGTGGACGCGCTCTCCCTCATCGTCCACCGCGACGCCGCCTACGGCCGGGGCCGGGCACTCGTCGACCGCCTGCGCGAGGAGATCCCGCGGCAGATGTTCGACGTGCCGGTGCAGGCCGCGATCGGGTCGCGCGTGATCGCGAGGGAGACGATCAAGGCCAAGCGCAAGGACGTGCTCGCCAAGTGCTACGGCGGCGACATCACCCGGAAGCGCAAGCTCCTCGAGCGCCAGAGGAAGGGCAAGAAGCGGATGAAGCAGGTGGGTGCCGTCGAGGTTCCCCAGGAGGCCTTTCTCGCCGTCCTCAACCTGAACGAGAACGGCAAGTGAGCGGCGTCGCGCATCTGTACGTCCACCTGCCGTTCTGCGCGCACCGTTGCGGCTACTGCGACTTCGTCACCGTCGTGGGCCGCCGCGGCGCGCACGGCACCTACGTCGACGCGCTCCTCGCCGAGCTGGAGCTCGAATGCTCGCTTCTCGCCCGGTCGCTCGACACGGTGTTCGTGGGGGGCGGGACGCCGACGTTCACGGATCCGGCGGAGCTCGAGCGCCTGCTCGCCGCGTTGCCCGCGGCGCCCGAGGTGACCGTCGAGGCCAACCCCGAGACGGTGACGCCGCAGCTCGCCGCGCTGCTCCGCGAATGCGGCGTCACTCGCGTCTCGCTCGGCGCCCAGACGTTCGACCGCCGGCTCCTCCAAGTGCTGGAGCGCGTTGCCGGGCCGGACGACATCCGACGCGCCTTCTACCATCTTCGCGATGCCGGATTCGACAACATCTCGCTCGACCTCATCTACGGGATCCCCGGCCAGAGCGCCGCCGCGCTGGATGCCGACATCGACGAGGCGCTCGCGCTCGGTCCCGAGCACCTGTCGTGCTACGAGCTCGAGGCGAAGCCGGGAACGCGCTTCACGCACCGCTATGGGCAGGCTCTCGAACGGCAGGCCGCCGGGCTCGAGGGGTACTTCGAGCAGGTTGTGGAGCGGTTAACCGCGGCCGGTTACCGCTGGTACGAGACGGCGAACTTCTGCCGACCGTCCACGGCGGCGGGCGGGCACGACCTGCGCGCGCAGCACAACCTCGGCTATTGGCTGGGCCACGACTATCTCGGCCTCGGGATCGGCGCGGTCTCGACCGTGCGGGGGCGACGCTGGCGGAACACGCCTCGGCTGGCCGCCTACACGGCCGCTCTCGGGGCGGGCGAGACGCCGCCGCGCGAGCACGAGGAGCTTCCGCCGGAGGTTCGGCTCCAGGAGCACGTCATGCTGGGGCTGCGACTGGACGAACCGCTGTCGCTCGCCGGTGTGGGATCCGTCCTCGACCGGAGCGCGCTCGAGCGGCTCGAGCGCCTGCAGCTCGTCGCCCGGACGGGGGAGGACACCCTGACGCTGACGCCTCGCGGACGTTTCCTCGGCGGCGGCGTGACGGCTGAACTGCTCGCCTGAGCGGTCGCGTGCCCGATCCGGCCGACGACTAAAATGCCTGCAAAGGGCATGGCCGAGCCGGTACTCAAAGACCGCCAGAGAGACATCCTCAGGCGCCTCGTCGAGGCGTACATCGCCACCGGGCGGCCTGTCGGCTCGAAGGCACTCGTCGAGCGCGCCGAGCTCGGCGTGTCCTCGTCGACCGTGCGAAGCGAGCTTGCGGAGCTCGAGCGACTCGGTCTCCTCACGCACCCGCACACGTCGGCGGGGCGCGTGCCCACCGAGACCGGGTACCGTCTCTTCGTCGAGGGTCTCCTCGACCGGCTCGAGCCCCGCCCCGCCTCGGTGCCGCTCGACTTGGGGGAGCCGGCGGCGGAGGTCGAAGGCGCTCTCCAGGCGACTACCGAGGCGCTCGCACAGATGACGCGGCTCTTGGCGCTCGTCTCGGCGCCGCCGCTCGAGGCGGCGACCGTGCGTCACGTCGAGGTGCTCGAGCTGCAACCGCAGGTGATCGCGACCGTCGTGATCACATCCACCGGCGGCGTGACCAAGCGCGTTTTCGCCCTCGGTGAGCCGGTCGACCAGGGGCTCGTCGGCTGGGCGGCCGAGTATCTGAACGAGCGCACCACCGGGCTCGCTCCCGGCTCGCATTTGCTCCGGCGGGTCTTCGTGGAGGACGGGCTCTCCGACCGCGAGCGAGCCTTCCTGGAGCTTCTCCGCCCGGCCTTCAGCGACGCCGCGGGCTCCGAGGAGCACCGGCTGTACGTGGGCGGCGCTGCGATGCTGCTCGGCGATGCGCGGGACGAGGATCTCGACGCGTACCGGGGGCTGCTCGCGGCGCTCGAGCAGCGCGCGCTCGTCCTCCAGATCCTCGGCGAGGCGCTCAGCAACCGCGACCCGTTCGTACGCCTCGGCGTCGACCTGCCCCACCCGGCGCTGCGGCGCGCATCGCTCGTGGGGGCGACCTACGGACTCGCGCACAGGCGCCTCGGGGCGGTGAGCCTCCTCGGCCCGCTGCGGATGGACTACGAGACCGCTTTGCGCTCGGTTCGCGGAGCCGCGCGCGAGCTGTCCCGCTTCGTCGAGGAAATCTACGCCGACAACTAGCGCGGCTACGCTGGCAGCGCGATGGCGACGGCGGAGCGTGACTACTACGAGGTGCTCGGCGTGCGCCGGGACGCCGACGAGGCCGAGATCAAGAAGGCCTTCCGCGGGCTCGCGCGCAAGGTGCATCCCGACGTCTCCGACGACCCCGAAGCGGAGGAGCGCTTCAAGGAGGTCGTCGAGGCCTACGAGGTGCTCTCGAACTCGGAGACCCGCGAGCTGTACGACCGCTACGGGCACACCGGCCTGCGCAGCGGCGGGTTCAATCCGACCCAGTTCGACTTCGGCAACCTCGCCGACATCTTCTCGGCGTTCTTCGGTGACGACTTGTTCTCCACGGTCGCCAGGGGCCGGAGCCGAGGCGCCGACATCGCGGCCGAGGTCGAGATCGAGCTGACGGAGGCCGCCTCGGGCGTCACGAGGGACGTTCCGTTCCAGGTCGCCGTCCACTGTGGACGGTGCTCGGGCGAGGGGGTCGAGCCGGGCACGCAGGTGACCACTTGCCCGACATGCCACGGTCGCGGGCGGGTTCAGCACGTCTCCCGAAGCGCGTTCGGCGAGTTCATCAGGGCGCAGGCGTGTCCGCAGTGCGGCGGCACCGGGCGCCTCGTCGACCATCCGTGCGAGCAGTGCGGTGGAGCGGGGCAGATGCTGGAGGAGCGCAGGCTCGAGGTTGAGATCCCGCCCGGGATCCACGACGGACAGCGCATCCGCCTCTCGGGGGAGGGCCACGCGGGCCTCACGGGCGGACGCGCGGGCGACGTCTACGTTCGTGTTCGCGTTCGGCCCGACCCGAGGTTCGTCAGGGAGGGAGACGACATCTTCTCGCAGGTCGTGCTGACGATGACGCAGGCCGCGCTCGGAGCTCGCGTGGAGGTGCCGACGCTTGCCGGCGAGGAGGAGCTCGAGTTCGCTCCGGGCACGCAGCCCGGAGAGGTGCGGGTCCTGCGCGGACGCGGCATGCCCGTGCTCCAGGGCTTCGGTCGTGGGGACCAACGCGTGCTCGTGACAGTTGCGATCCCGCGCCAGCTCACAGACGCCCAGCGCGAGCTGCTCCGGGCGTTCGACGACTCCGCCGACGAGGAGACGTACAAACAGGACGAGGGCTTCTTCGAGAAGCTGAAGAGCGCGTTCCGCTGAGGGAGCCCGAGCTTCGTCGGGTCGCCGTCGCGGTGTCCGACGCCCGTCTGGAGGAGGCTCGGGCCCGTCTGCTCGAGCTGCATCCCGAGGGGTTCGAAGAGGCCGAGGGGGAGCTCGCCGTCTACACCGACGCCGACGGCGAGCGTCGCCTCCGAGCGCACTTCGGCGACGTGACGTCGTCCCCCCTCGAGCCCGGGTGGGCGGAGCGGTGGCGGGAGTTCCACCGGCCGGTCTGGATCGGCCCGCTGTGGGTCGGTCCGCCCTGGGAGGAACCACCGGACGACGCGCTGGCCGTGGTCGTGGATCCCGGCCGAGCCTTCGGCACCGGCTCCCACCCGACGACGCGGCTCTGCCTGGAGTTCCTCGTCGACCTCGAGAGCGGAAGCCTGCTCGACCTCGGCTCGGGTTCGGGGGTCCTCGCCGTCGCCGCCGCCAAGCTGGGATTTGCGCCGGTGACCGGTATCGACCACGAGCCGGCGGCGGTCGAGGCCGCACGCCGCAACGCCGAGGCGAACGGCGTGACGGTCGAGTTTCGCCTCGGGAACGTCCTCGTCGACCCGCTTCCGAGCGCTGACGTCGCCGTTGCGAACATCGACCTGTCGACCGTGGAGAAGCTCGGAGCCGTCCTCGACGTTCCACTCCTCGTCACCGCTGGCTACTTCCACTCGCGTCTTCCCGAGATCTGCGGCTACGTCCACCGCGAGCGGAGGGTCGACGGCGGCTGGGCCGCCGATCGCTTCGTCCGGCAGTAGATTCCCGGCGAGATGGCGACCTTCTCCGTCCGGTTTCTCGGCTGCAAGGTCTCGCACTCGGACGCCCAGGCGCTGCGCGAGCGGATGCTTGCCGACGGTCACGAGGAGCGCGCCGACGGAGCCCAGATCGCGCTCGTGAACACCTGCTGCGTCACCCACGAGGCGGTGTCGAAGTCAAGGCAGGCGGCGTCCCGCGCCGCCCGCACCCACGCGCGGGTGTACGTCACGGGCTGCTCCGCGAACCTCGGCGGCGACGTCTTCGCCGGTCTCCCGGCGAACATCGTCATCGTCGCCGAGCGCAGCGAGCGGGCCGTCGAGGCCGTGGCACGAGATGTCGGGGCGATCGGATGCGTTCAGGCCGATGCCCGGTTCGACCGCGTTCGGGCTTTCGTGAAGGTGCAGGACGGCTGCAGCTTCGGCTGCAACTTCTGCGTGATCCCGATCGTCCGGGGTCCGTCCCGAAGCCGGTCGGCCGCCGCCGTCCTGGCAGAGATCGCGAAGCGCGTGCGGCAGGGGCATCGCGAGGTCGTCCTCACGGGGATCAACCTGGGGTGCTTCCGCGACCGCGCCGCGCGCTTCACGCTCGCGCGCCTCGTGCGCGAGGCGGGCCGCGTCCCGGGCCTCGACCGCCTTCGACTCTCGTCGATCGAGATCAACCACCTGAACGCCGAGCTCGTGGACGCGATCCGGGACACGCCGGTCGCCGGCAGGCACCTGCACGTACCGCTCCAGTCCGGCGACGACCGTGTCCTCGAGTCAATGGGCCGCCGATACACGGCCGCGACCTACCTGCGGCGGGTCGAGTGTCTCGAGGACTTCAACCTCACCGCCGACGTGATCGTCGGCTTTCCCACCGAGGACGACGCTGCGTTCGAGCGGACGGTGGACGTCGTCCGCCGCGCCGGGATAACGAAGGTCCACGTCTTCCCGTACTCGCCCCGGCCCGGGACCGCGACGGCGGCGAACGACCCGGTTCCGCCGCAGGTGAAGAAGGAACGAAGCGCGCGCTTACGGGCGGTCTCCCACGACGCCTGCCTCGCGAGGTGGCGGACGAAGGTCGGACGCGACGACGTCGTGCTCGTCGACCGGCCGGGGCGCGGCTACGGCGAGGACTATTCGCCCTGGCTCGTCGACCCGTCCGCTTCCGTCGGCAGGCTCCTGCCGGTCCGCGGTCTCGCCGTCAACGACGAAGGCATCCTTGCCTGACCCGGATTGCCCGTTCTGCCGGCTCTTCGGCGACGGCGAGATCGTCCACGCGGCCGACGGATTCGTCGCAATCCGCGATATCAACCCGCAGGCCGAGACGCATCTCCTCGTGCTGCCCGAGCGTCATGTCGGCACCTTCCGGGAGGTCGGAGAGTTTCCGGCGGAGGAAGCCAAGCGCATGCTGGAGTTCGTCGCCGAGGCGGCGAGGGTGGCGGGGCTGGACGACTATCGCGTGGTCGTGAACGTCGGACCCGGGGCCGGCCAGACGATCTTTCACCTCCACTGGCACATCCTGGGCGGCCGCATGCGAGGCTTGCCCGGATGAGCCTGATCGCTCGCATCCAGGAGGAGCTCAAGGACGCCATGCGCGACCGGGACGCAGAGCGCCGGGACGCGCTACGCCTGATCCTCAGCGCGCTGCAGTCGGCCGAGAAGGAGCTGCAACGGCCACTGAACGATCAGGAGGAGCTGCAGGTGCTGCAGCGGGAGCGGAAGAAGCGGGCGGAGGCCGAGGAGGCGTTTCGGGACGCCGGTCGGGAGAGCCAGGCCGACGCGGAGGGCTACGAGCTGGAGGTGCTCCGCGAGTTCATGCCGGATCCGCTCACCGAGGACGAGCTCGAGGAGATCGTCGACGACGCGATCGCAGAGAACGGGGCCACGAGCCTGCAGGATCTCGGCCGTGTCATGGCGGACGTCATGCCGCAGGTCGCGGGCCGCGCCGACGGCTCGGCAGTGAGTCAGCTCGTGCGCGAAAAGCTGGCCTGACGCGCGCCCCCTCGGCGCCTGCCGGGTAGGCGCACCCAGCCTCCTCCCCGCGGCGATCGTAACGCGGACGTGCGCGCGGATGGTGCACGGGAGTGCGCCGGATCAATGACGGCCGGCGCCGCGCCCGGGCCCCGCGCCGCGCCGCGCCGCGAGCTCGAGCAACACGTCGGCCAGCAGGTCGATGTCGCGCTCCGTCGTCCGCCAGTTCACGATCGCCGGCCGGAAGGCGACCTTGCCCCCGACGCGGGTCGTCCCGAAGAACACCCGCCCGTCTGCCAGGACGTCGGCGCCGAGCGCGAGGTTGTGCTCGTTGAGCTCCTCCTCGCTCATGCCCGCCGGCCGGTGGCGGAAGCAGACGATGTTGAGCTTGACGGGCGCGAGAAGCTCGAGCTCGGGCTCGTCCTCGATCCGGCCTCCGAGCCGCCGCGCCAGGGCGAGATGGCGTTCGACCATCTCCCGGTACCCCGCGCGGCCGTACGCCCGCAGGGTCGCCCACACGGCGAGGGAACGAGCACGGCGGGAGGCCTCCGGGCTCGGGCTCTCGTCGCTGGGCAGATACGCGGCCGTCATGCGGAACGGCCCCCGCAGCAGCTCACGGTCGCGGACGAACGCGAAGCCGCAGTCGTACGGCACGTTCAACCACTTGTGTCCGTCGGCGATCACGGAGCCCGCTCGGTCGACGCCGTCCGCGAGGGTGGCGGCATTCGGAGTCAGGCGGGCGAAGAGGCCGAAGGCGCCGTCGACGTGCAGCCAGGCGTTGTGGCGCTCCGCCAGGTCGGCGATCCGGTCGAGCGGGTCGAAGTCTCCGGTGTCGACGTCGCCCGCGTTTCCGATCACGATCGACGGCGCGCCGCCGAGCGCGGCGAGCCCGCGCTCGAGCCCGGCCAGGTCCAAGAGTTGCGCCGACTCACGCCCGAGGCCGAGCATCGCCAGAGCCTTGCGGGCGCTCGCATGGAGGTACGGCGAGGAGAAGATCGGCACCGCCGGAAGGCCCGCGAAGCCGCGCTCGTCGACGTCGACGCCGTGCTGCTGCGCCCACCAGCGTCGCCCACAGGCGAGGCCGACGAAGTTCGCCATCGTCGCACCGGTCGTCAAGACTCCGCCCCACGCGTCCGGCAGCTCGAAGAGCTCGAGCAGCCAACGGATGACGACGTCTTCCAGCTCGCTCCCGAGCGGGGAACTGACCCGGGAAAACGCGTTCTGGTCGAGGAGCGACGCCAGCCAGTCGGCGGCGAGCGCTGCCGGCGTCGTCCCGCCGGTGACGAAGTGGAAGAAGCGCGGCCCGGACGACCGGGTCGCGATGTCGCTTCCGGCGAACAACTCGGCGAGCGCCGCGAGCGCCCCGTCGCCGGTCTCGGGCAGCCGTCCGCCGAAGCGAGGTTCTCGTGACACCAGCACCGGCGCCTCGTCCAGCTCCGCGAGGTAGCGGCGAGCCTCGGCAAGGACGAGCTCGAGCGCCTCCGTCTCCTCGGAACGCCGCTCCAGCGGATCGGGCACGCATCGAACCTACACTGAGATCGGTGCAGGAAACGCTGTCCGTTCCCAACACGGTGGCCGCAGAGCTGGCCTCCATCGGCGACGGCGTGCTCGAGCACCTGCGCGACCGGCTTCGCGTCGCGATCCACCTGCGCGGCAACCAGCTGACGATCGAGGGCGAGGACGAGCGCGTCGACCAGGTACGCACCGTAATCGACGAAATCGTCGAGCTCGTGGAGGGAGGTCACGAGATCGGGCCCTCGACGGTCGACGCCGTCCTTGGGGCGATCGACGAGGGCGAGGACGTCCGCGAAGTGTTCGAGGACGTCGTCTGGCGCCACAGGGGCAAGCGGATCGCCCCCAAGACGGTGATGCAGAAGCGCTATGTCGATGCGATCCGCAACCACACGGTCACGTTCGGCGTCGGGCCGGCGGGGACGGGGAAGACGTACCTCGCGATGGCCCTGGCCGTCGCCGCGCTCCAGGAGCGCCAGGTGAACCGCATCATCCTCACGCGCCCCGCCGTCGAAGCGGGGGAGCGGCTCGGCTTTCTGCCGGGCGACCTGCTCGCGAAGGTCGACCCCTACCTCCGTCCGCTCTACGACGCGCTCTACGACATGCTCGAGGCGGACCGGCTCAACTCGTACATGGAGCGCGGGATCGTCGAGGTCGCCCCGCTCGCCTTCATGCGCGGCCGGACGCTGAACGACTCGTTCATCATCCTCGACGAGGCGCAGAACACGAGCCCGGAGCAGATGCAGATGTTCCTCACGCGCCTGGGCTTCGGCTCCAAGATCGTCGTCACGGGAGACGTGACCCAGGTCGACCTCCCGAAGGAGCAGGCATCGGGCCTGATCCAGGTGCACGACATCCTCGGCACGATCGACGGCATCGCCTTCATCCAGTTCGGGCACCAGGACGTCGTGCGCCACAAGCTCGTGCAGCGGATCGTCGAGGCCTACAAGTCGCACGCAGAGGAAACCGGCACGGCGCGTCGGAGGTAGCTGCCGTGGT
Organism: Gaiellaceae bacterium; assembly: GCA_035711385.1. Classification (GTDB taxonomy): domain Bacteria; phylum Actinomycetota; class Thermoleophilia; order Gaiellales; family Gaiellaceae; genus JACDAN01. Next base: position 5,884 of record DASTCG010000034.1, on the reverse strand, counting down.
CGAGGTCGAGGTGGCAAACCGCAGCGGTGTCACCGTTGACGAGGATGCGGCCGCCGCGCTCGCCAGGCAGGTGCTCGCCGCCGAAGGGATCGAGGAAGGAGAGCTCGGCGTGGCCTTCGTCGACCCGGACGAGGCGCGAGACCTGAAACGCGAGCACCTCGGCATCGACGAGACGCCCGACGTCCTCTCGTTTCCGATCGACGGGCGAGACGTGCTTCCCGCCGGGGTCCCGCGCCAGCTCGGCGACGTCGTTCTCTGCCCGGCGGTCGTCGGCGAGGGCTGGCGAGAGTCGCTCGTCCACGGCCTTCTCCACCTGCTGGGATACGACCACGGGGAGGAGATGGAGGCGCGGGAGGAGGCGCTTCGCGCATGAACGTCGGCCGCAGCCCGTCCGTCATCCAGAGCTTCAACTTCGCGTTCGAAGGAATCATCCACGTGCTCCGCACGCAGCGGAACATGCGGATCCACTTCGCGATCGCCGCGGGAGTGCTGATCGCGGCGTTGATCGTCGGCGTCAGCAAGCTCGAGCTGGTGCTGCTGTTGATGGCGATCTCGTTCGTCTTGATCGCGGAGATGATCAACTCCGCGCTCGAAGCCGGAATCGACGTGGCGACGACATCGTTCGACCCGCTCGCCAAGCTCGCCAAGGACATCGCCGCGGGCGCCGTCCTGATCGCGACCGTCAACGCCGTCGCCGTCGGCTACCTCGTCTTGGTCGACCGGATCAAGGACCCGAGCTCACGGGCGCTCGACCGGCTGCGCGACGCGCCGACCGAGATCACGCTCGTCGCGCTCGTGCTCACCGTCATCCTCGTGATCGCCGCCAAGGCGTACACCGGGCGCGGGCGTCCGTTGCGCGGCGGTCTGCCCTCGGGCCACTCGGCGATCGCCTTCGCGGGATGGATGGCGGCGACGTACATCCTCGGCGACTCGACGCACTGGTTCCTCATCTCGACGCTGACGTTCATCATGGCTCTCCTGGTGGCGCAGACCCGGGTCGAAGCCGGCATCCACTCGTTCGTCGAGGTCCTCTCCGGCGGCGTGCTCGGCGCCCTCGTCACGCTCGTGCTCTTCCAGCTCTTCTGGTCGTGAGCGACGCGGATCGCGAGTTGCTCGAGCGGGCGGAGGCGGCGGCGGATCGCGCGTACGCGCCCTACTCGAAGTTCCACGTCGGTGCTGCCGTGCGCACGCGCGACGGTCGCGTGTTCGAGGGAGTGAACGTGGAGAACGCGGCATACCCGCTCGGCGTCTGCGCCGAGAAGACGGCGCTCTCGGCGGCAGCGTCGGCGGGGGTGCGGCCGGGGGAGATCGAGGCGCTGGCAGTGAACGCGTCGCCCTGCGGCGGCTGCCGTCAGTGGTTCCACGAGTTCCGGGTCGACAGGGTCATCTACCGGCGGGCGAACGGCGAGGTCGCGGTAGTGACGCCGGACGAGCTGCTGCCGGACACCTTCGAGCTGTGAAGTCGGGCTTCGTCGCCGTTGCCGGCCGGCCGAACGTTGGCAAGTCGACGCTCGTCAACGCTCTCGCGGGCGGCAAGGTGGCGATCACCTCCGAGAAGCCGCAGACGACCCGGCGGCGGATCCTCGGGGTCGCCAACGGGCCCGAATATCAGCTCGTCCTCGCCGACCTCCCCGGCTTCCAGCGACCGCGCGACCCGCTGACGGCCCACATGCAGCGCACCGTGGACTCGTCCTTCGAGGACGTGGACGCCGTGCTGTTCGTCCTCGATGCCCGCGACCGAATCGGCTCGGGCGACCGCTTCATCGCGAAGCGCGTCTTCGAGCTCGGTGTCCCCGTTGTGATCGCCCTCAACAAGGTGGACCGACTGAAGCCCGGCCACATCGCTTCCCAGATGCAGACCGCGTCGCAGCTCGGGGACTTCCACGCCCTCCATCCGGTGAGCGCGAAGACAGGCGACGGCGTGCCGGAGCTCCGCGATGAGCTCGTCGCGCTGCTGCAGGAGGGGCCGGCGTACTTCCCGCCCGACCAGCGAACCGACCTGTCAAAGGAGGAGCAGATCGCCGAGCTCGTGCGCGAGAAGGCGATCCAGCTGACGCGCGACGAGGTGCCGCACTCGCTCACCGCCCAGGTGGAGGAGCTGGAGGACAAGGTCGTTCGCGTGGACGTCTATGTTGAGACCGAGTCCCAGAAGCAGATCGTCGTCGGCAAAGGCGGCAGGATGGTGCGTGAGATCGGGACGCGCGCGCGCCCCGAGATCGAGGCGTTGCTCGGCCATCCCGTGTTCGTCGCGCTCTCGGTGAAGGTGCGCCCGAAGTGGCGCCGAGACGAGCGGATGCTCGAGCGGCTCGGGCTCTGAGCAGGCGCTGTCTCGGTACGAAGGCGGCACGGAGACGGGCGCCTTTCCGCACTAGGATCGATAGCGGGTGGTGGCCCGGGGTGGCCCCAGGGGCGGGCGGCAGCGAGGCGTCAGCGGGTCCGCAAGAGGACGAGGTCCTGCGGCCGGTTCCCCCTCGCCCCCTCTTCGAGATACGAGACGACCTCGAACCGCGGCTCGGCGAGCTGTTCGAGGGAGCCCCGCGGGTGGAACGCGGTACAGAGGTTCGTACCGGCGACCACACCCCAGCGGACGACGATCTCGCCTGCGTCGAAGCGCCGCTGCTCCTCCGGCGTCAGCCGGACGCGGTAGGGCGCCCCGTGAATGCTGACGAGCACCCACTCGCGGCCGACTCGGGCGAGCTCGTCCAGCCAGAGCCGCTGGGTCTCCACCGGCAGGTGCGTGAGCACCGACATCGCGTAGACGAGGTCGAACGAGTCGTCGGCGTAGTCGAGCGGCGGCTCCGCTCCGTTCACCGCGAAGGTGCCGAAGGGCAGGTTCTCACGGCACCAGCGCACCAGCGTCGGGTTGAAGTCCGAGCCGTGGATCTCCCCGGGCAGCGAACCCCACCAGCGGGCCACGCGCCCGCAGCCACAACCGAAGTCGAGGATCGACCGCATCGACTCGAGCGGAAGCGGCACGGCGTCCCTGATCGACTGGGCGGCGGCCTGCCCGCCCTCGAGAAACCAGTCGGCCTGAGGGACGCCGGCGACCATCAGCCGGAGCCGCGCGGGCGGCAGCGGCAAGCCGTCGGCCGACTCCCCGCCGCGCCCGCGGACCGCTCGCAGCGCCTCGTACGCCCGGTAGGTGGGCAGGAGGAGCCCGAGCCGGTCGAGCATCGCGAGCAGGCGTCGCTTCACAGCGCGCGCAATCTATTTGCGCGAGCCTGGCGGCCACGGGTCGAGGGCTACACTCAGGCGATGGCCAAGGCGCCCGCGCTGCCGTCCGGCTTCGAGCTTCCGCTCGAGCCGCGGCTGCCGCGCATCGGCTCCGTCGACCAGGTCGCGGTCGAGGAACGCGCCGCCGCGCTCGCCCGGCGATCGATCAAGCGGGAATCGAAACTGTTCGCGCTCGACCTGGCCGTCCGGATGATGGACCTGACGACGCTGGAGGGCATGGACACGCCCGGCAAGATCGCGGCCCTTGCGTCGAAGGCGATCCGGCCGGACCCCTCCGATGCGTCCGTGCCGTCCGTCGCTGCGGTCTGCGTCTACCCGAACCTCGTCCCGGCGGCCCTCGAAAAGGTCCGCGGCTCCAGCGTCAAGGTCGCTTCCGTGGCGACGGCGTTTCCGTCGGGACAGAGCCCGACCCACCTGAAGATCGCAGAGGTGCGGGACGTCGTCGAGATGGGCGCGGACGAGGTCGACATGGTCATCGACCGCGGCGCCTTCCTCTCCGGGCGGTACGCCAAGGTCTACGACGAGATCGTCCAGGTGAAGGAGGCCGCCGACAAAGCGAAGCTGAAGGTGATCCTCGAGGTCGGCGAGCTGGGCACGTACGACAACGTGCGGCGCGCGTCCTTGCTCGCGATGGCCGCCGGCGCCGACACGATCAAGACCTCCACGGGCAAGCTCCCCACCGCCGCGAGCCTGCCGGTCGCGCTCGTCATGCTCGAGGCGATCCGCGACGTCTACGAGGAGACCGGTCGGAAGGTCGGCATGAAGCCGGCCGGCGGGATCCGACAGGCGAAGCAGGCGGTCCAGTACCTCGTCCAGCTGTACGAGACGCTCGGCGTCGAGTGGTTGACGCCCGACCTGTACCGCTTCGGCGCCTCCTCTCTCCTGAACGACGTGCTGATGCAGATCCGCAAGGAGAAGACCGGCCGCTACCAGGGCCCCGACTACTTCACGATTGACTGACCTCGAGCACAGGCAGGACCGCTCGCCGGTTCCCTCGAGCTGGGACTACGCGCCGGCGCCCGAAGCCCGGGACATCGTCGCGATCGAGGAGCGCTACGGGCTCTACATCGGCGGCGAGCTGGTCGAGCCGAAGTCGGGCGAGTACTTCCCGACCGTCGATCCCTCCACGGAGGACGTTCTCGCCCAGGTGGCGCAGGCCGGGCCGGAGGACGTCGATCTCGCGGTGCGGGCCGCCCGTGACTCCTACGAGAACGGCTGGTCGACGATCTCCCCGTCCGAGCGTGCGAAGTACCTCTTCCGGATCGCGCGCATCCTGCAGGAGCGCTCGCGCGAGTTCGCCGTCCTGGAATCGCTGAACGGTGGGAAGCCGATCAAGGAATCGCGGGACGTCGACCTCCCACTCGCGGCCGCGCACTTCTTCTACTACGCCGGTTGGGCGGACAAGCTCGAGTACGCGTTCCCGAACCGCCACCCGAAGCCCGTCGGCGTTGCCGGCCAGATCATTCCCTGGAACTTCCCCCTCCTGATGCTGTCGTGGAAGATCGCGCCGGCGCTGGCGGCGGGGAACACCGTCGTTCTCAAGCCGGCCGAGACGACCCCGCTGACGGCCCTGCTCTTCGCCGACGTGCTGCGCCAGGCAGAGCTGCCGCCGGGCGTCGTCAACATCGTCACCGGCGACGGGAGCACCGGCGCGGAACTGGTCAAGCACCCGGACATCGACAAGATCGCGTTCACCGGCTCGACCGAGGTGGGGAAGGCGATCCAGCGGGAGCTCGCCGGCACCGGGAAGAAGCTGACGCTCGAGCTGGGCGGCAAAGCGGCGAACATCATCTTCGACGACGCGGCTCTCGACCAGGCGGTCGAAGGAATCGTCAACGGGATCTATTTCAACCAGGGGCATGTCTGCTGCGCCGGCTCGCGACTGCTCGTCCAGGAGTCGATCTACGAGCCGGCCATCGAGAAGCTCAAGCGCCGGCTGACGACGCTCCGCGTCGGCGACCCGCTCGACAAGAACACCGACGTCGGCGCGATCAACTCGAAGCAACAGCTCGAGAAGATCCAGAATCTCGTGCGGAGCGGAGAGGAGGAGGGCGCCGAGATCTACCAGCCTCCGTGCCGGCTGCCGGAGAAGGGCTACTGGTTCGTGCCGACCGTCTTCACAAACGTCGCGCAGAGCTACCGCATCGCGCAGGAGGAGATTTTCGGCCCCGTCCTCTCGGTGCTGACGTTCCGGACGCCGGACGAGGCGGTCGAGAAGGCGAACAACACGCCGTACGGGCTGTCGGCCGGCGTGTGGACGGAGAAGGGCTCGCGGATCCTCTCGATGGCGACCCGGCTCGAGGCGGGAGTCGTATGGGCCAACACGTATAACCGGTTCGACCCGACGTCGCCCTTCGGCGGCTACAAGGAGTCGGGCTTCGGCCGCGAGGGCGGCCTGCACGGCCTCGAGCCGTACCTCGATCTGGACGATTCGGAGGTTCGGGGGTGAGCCCCGACGCTCACGACGAGCGCGACGAGCTCAAACGCCGGCATCCCTGGGCGTCGCTCGGCTGGGAGATGTGGGGGCTCGGCGCGTCGATGGGGACGCTGGCCGCCGTACTCATGCTGCTGATGGCTCTCGCCTTCATGCTGCGGTTCGCGTGATGGCGAGGCTTCCCGTCAGGAAGACGTACAAGCTCTTCGTCGGCGG
>DASTCG010000033.1:0-18411 GCA_035711385.1 Gaiellaceae bacterium | reverse complement strand
GAGCCGCCGGAGCCCAGGCGGAACCCGGCGATCGAGTTCGGGTTGCCGGCGTTCAGGACGTAGACAAGCCCGTTCCGCTCGGCCACGCTGGTCGGGCGCAGGCCGCCCGACGGCTCGACGTCGCGGAGCTCGAGTCCGTCGATCTCGACCCCGAACGTCGAGACGGAGTTCGAGCCCGCGTTCACCGCGAGCACGGTCCGCCCGTCGCCGGAGACGGTCACGGCTCCCTGGGAGCCGAGGCCGTTTCCGGCCCCGAGACCGCCGGTGGAGACAGAGCCGGCATAGGCCAGGGAGCCGTCCGCTCCGCGGTCGTACACGAGCACGGCGTTCCCCGAGGCGTCGTTCGAGAGTGCGTACACAGCGCCCGGATCGTCGGCGGCGCCGGCGGGGGCGGCAATCGCGAGCAAGGCGAGAACCAGGCCCAAGACGATGGGTCGTACCACGTGAACCTCCTCTTTCTCGTGAGCTCGCCGCGTCGCTGCGGCGATGGGCCTGTAGTCGCGCACGCGGCGGATTCGTTACGCCGGCGCCCGGCCGAGGAGGTCAGCGCAGGAGCAGGACCCGCGCCGGCGCGCCGTCGGAGCCGACGAGCCTGAGCGGTGCGCAGACCAGCTCGTAGTCGCCCGGCTCCACGGCCCGCAGGTCGAGACCCTCGACGACCACGACGCCGGCGCCGAGCAGTTCTCGGTGCGCGTCCTGGTCGCCGATGGAGAGGTAGTCGATACCGACGAGGCGGACGCCGAGCTCGACGAGGGCTGCCGCGCCCTCGCCCGTCAGCGAGACGAAGTCCTCCTGGAACGACTCGTGGCGCCACAGCTCCGAGTTTCTGGTCTTGAAGAGCACCCGCTCGCCGTGAGGTGCGAGGTGGGCAACCGCCGAGGCGTCCAGCAGCCGGTCGACCGCGATGGCGTCGACGACGACCGCCGGGCCGAGCAGCACCTCGAGCGGAAGTGTTTCGGTCGCCGAGGACCCGTCCAAGAAATGAACCGGCGCGTCGATGTGCGTTCCCGTGTGGACGCCGAGCTCGAGCCGGCTGACGTTGGCCGTGGCGCCCTCCGCGATCGACTGGACGCGCTCGAGGCGAATCGTCGGGTCGCCGGGGTAGGTGACCATGCCCGGCCGGATCGGGACGCTGACGTCGAAGATCTCCACGTCCGGTCGGGACCTCATCACACCGGACGCGTGTCGCGCCAGCGACTACCAGAGGCTCGATGTGAAACTAGCCCGTGCCGGATGCCGCTCCATGCGCGGCGCCGGATCAGCGCGTGCGCCCGCGACACGTATCGCTGCTACGCGCCGCCTCTAGCGCAGGCTCTGGAAGGCGCGGAACGCCGGCTTCCGCTTGCCGCGCGCCGACACCACGCCGGACTGCCAGCCGGAGAGCCGACGCTCGTCGCGGATCAGGAACCACACGAGCATGTCGACCCGTCTCGTCCGCCGCGCGATCGCGACGGCCTGGTGCACGTACTTCGCCTGGGTCGCGTAGGGGACGCCGAACAGGCGGTCCGGCGGGCGTGTCTGGTAGCCGTACTCGGTGAGCCAGAGCCGCTTGCGCCCGTAGAGGCGATCGAGCTGCTTGATCAGTACGCCGATGTTCCCGAGCGTCACCGCCTTCTTCGAGCTCGGCACGGTTGTCGGGCGCTCGAACCGGCTCGTGTAGTACGGATGGTGCGCGTAGGCGTCGAAGTGCTTCAGCCCTGCGCGACGCAGCCAGGTCAGGAAGACGAGCGGGGAGGTCGAGGGCCGCGAGCTCCGCGGCGCGTCGTTCCCGCGCGGGCCCGTGGCGCCGCAGCCGACCTTCTCACCTGCTAGGCGGGTCGAGTGCACGCCGGTCCAGACGGCCGAGCAGATCTTGGCGTAGTCGAATGCGCTCTGCGGGCGCCAGCCGCCGCGGAAGCGCGTCCACTGCGGCTTCAGGAAGACGGGGTTGTTGGGCTCGTTCCAGGCGAGCCAGTAGCGAACCGCCGGGAGCGACCGCTCCGGCTCGTTCTCCCCCGCCTGCACGCGGTAGGTGCCGCTGTAGCGCCGCGCGGCCGCGTAGGCGAAAAGGCGCAGGTCGGTGATCCGCCTCGGCAGCCGGTTCTTCGCGCGGCCCGCCCAGCGGGGCGTGCCGTAGATCGTCGCCAGCACGCGGACCCTGTGCAGGGCGGCCTGGGAGACGACGCGGTCGACCGCGGTCCAGTTGTAGGCGCTATCCGCCGGATCGGCCGGCTTCCGGGGCCGGCGCTTCGCCACCGCCGACCAGTCGACCGTGACGCGCACGATGCCGGCGCGAAGGCTCCGGAGCTGGGCGAAAGCCCAGTCGGTACGGCCGTAGACCTGCTCGTCGTCGTAGAAGCCGATGATCATCCCCGAGCGCAGGGTTCGGTACTGGGCGGCGCTCGATCCGGAAGCCGGATCGGCGGTGGCGGCGGCGGAGGCCGCGACGCCGAGAGCGGCGGCCGAAGAGGCGATGAGGAGCGCGATTCGCTTCGACATCTCGGACGACCGTACCCGCGGTTTCGAGCCGTTACACCAATGCTTACGAACGTTTTACGGGCTGGCTATTCGAGCTCGAGGCGCTCACAGGCGAGCGTCAGCTCTTCGACGGCGACATCGGTGCTGCGCGCGTTGAACGGGCCGCTCACGTGCTTGACGACGCGTGTCCGAAGGAGCTTCCAGGTCTGCACGACCGCCGCGCGATCCTCGCTCTGCAGCTGGATGACGACGTTACGGACGGCGCCCGGGTCGCCGTTCCGCGTCTCGTCGAGCCAGTGATAGAGGTCGAGGGAGCCGATGATGCCGCGCTTGAGCGTCACGTCGCCGACGCGCACCAGTCCGGGGAGCTTCCGGACGCTGTTGATCCTGTCGTTGCCGTTCCGGTACTCGAACAGCTCGACGGTCATCCCGATCGGGCTGCACTCCTGGAACCCGGCGTGCGGCCCCTCGGTCGTCCCTGTGCCGAGGTCGACGAGGAAGTTGAACTGGGCGTACGGGAAGTCGCGTTGAACGGCCATCTCACGCTCCTTGGGTTCGGGCCGGGACGGGGGAGGGTTCGAGCCAGATCATGTCGTCGAATGCGAGCTCGAGCTCCTCGTAGGCGAGCCCGGTCTCGGCTGCGTTGAAGGCGGGCCCCGACCACCGGATCGGCCAGGCACGCTCGAGACGCCAGGCGTTCACGACGGCGCCTCCTGCGCCGTCGAGCTGGCTGATCGTCACCGGCCTGCGGTCTCGGCGTCCCTCGGCGACCCGCCTGCGCCACTCGTAGAGCTCTCGCGATCGCGAGAGCGCGCGCCGGAGGACGACGGTCTCGAACCGGTCGCGAGGCTCGCCGGGAACCGTGAGGTCGGTCTCCGACGTGAGTCGACCGACCTCGCTGAACCCGATCTCCCGGCGCCCGATCCGGACGCGGAAATGGCTTGTTCCCAGCAGCGGCTCGAGGTCGGGCGACGGCATCCGGCGCGAAGGTACGCCTGTCGGCGTACCTTCGCAACGGTCCTGCCTGCGTCAGGGACGGGCGGGCGCCTCGGCGGGCTCGCCGACCCGTTCGCGTTCCTCGCCGTCGTGCGGCGGCTCGATCGTCACGTTTGGGAGCAGGCGGTCGAGCCAACGCGGGATGTACCACGTCTTCTCGCCGAGGAGATTGAAGAACGCAGGGATCAGGGTCATCTTCACGACGAGCGCGTCGGTCAGGATGGCGACTGCGAGCAGTAGGCCGAACTCCTTCGGGACGCGGTCGGCGCTGAGGATGAAGGCCGCGAACACCGTGCCCATGATCAGCGCGGCTGCGACCACGACACGGCCGATAGCCGCGATTCCGTGCTCGATCGCCTCCCTCGTCTGCAGCCCGTGGACGTGCTCCTCGCGGATGCGGCTCATCAGGAAGACCATGTAGTCCATCGAGAGCCCGAACAGGATCGCGAAGGCGATCGGCGGGACGAACGTCTCGATCGGACCGGTGCGGTCGAGCCCGGTCAGCGAGAGCAAATAGCCCTTCTGCACGACAAGCGTGAGCACCCCGAAGCCGACGAAGGCGGACAGGATCGTCGCGATCGCCGCGGTCAGCGAGATCACGATCGACCTGAAGGCCATCGCGAGCAGGATGAAGGTCACGCCGATGATGTAGAGGAGGAAGAGGGGCAGCCGTTCCATGATCCGGTCGGCGATGTCCTTGAACGCTGCCGTGAGCCCGGAGACGTAGGCGACGGAAGGGCTGCCCTTCGTCGCGGCCGGCACGACCTCGTTGCGGAGCCGGTCGACGAGCTGGTCGGTCGCCTCGTCCTGCGGTGCGGAGGTAGGAGTCACGAACACGATCGCGACGGTCTTGTCCTTGTTGTACTGCGGCTGCTTCGCGGAGGCGACGCCGCGGAGGCCCTGCACTCGCTCGTAGATCCGGTGCGGCGCCTCCTGGTCGCCGTTCACGTCGACCACGATCGGGATCGGGCCGTTGAAGCCGGGCCCGAAGCCCTCGGCGAGCAGGTCGTACGCGCGGCGGCTCGTCTGCTCCTTCGGCTGGGTGCCCTGATCGGCCGCACCGAGGCGCACGAGCGCCGAGGTCGTGGCGAGCGCGAGGCCCGCGAGGAGCAGGACGACAAAGATCACCCGTGAGTGCGCGGTGACGAACCGCCCCCAGCGGGCGATGAGCGTCTTCTCCCGCGCCGCTTCGGAGTCGTCGATCGGCCGCAGGAACGGCACCTTCAAGCGGTCGACCTTGTGCCCGAGCTTTGCCAGCACGGCCAGCAGCAGCGAGTTCGCGATCAGGACCGTCGTCAGGACGCCGAGCGCCGAGCCGATCCCGAGCTTCGTCACGAAGTCGAGGCCGAAAAAGGCGAGGCCAGTCACCGAGATCGCGACCGTCATGCCCGCGAAGAGCACGGCGCGGCCGGCGGACGCCCCTGCCTCGGCGGCGGCATCTCTCGGCGGGATGCCGTCGTGAAGGAGCTGCCGGAAGCGGGTGATGATGAAGAGCGAGTAGTCGATGCCGACACCGAGGCCGATCATCGACACAAGGAGCGGCGTCACCGTGTTGATGTCGGTGAACCCGGCGATGGTGAAGAGGATGAGGAAGGCGGAGCCGACGGCCGTGAGCGCGAGCGCGATCGGAATGGCCGTCGCGACGAGGGTGCGGAAGACGACCAGGAGCACGATCAGCGCCGCGAGCAGGCCGAGCGCTTCCTGAGTCCCCTGCTCGAGGGGCGGGAACTCGGCCTCGCCGTTGTACTCGACGGTGATGCCTTCCGCCTCGACCGCCTTGCGCACGGCGTCCTCGACCGCGACGACCTGGTCGCGATCCGCGTCCTCGATCGTCTCGTTGAACTGCGCTTCCGAGTAGGCGATCCGCCCGTTCTTCGAGAACGTGTCTGCACTGAACGGGTTGGAGACGCTCTCCAGGCCGGCCTTGCCGTCCTTGGGCTTGAACTGCGACGAGCGCATCAACGCGACCGCCCTGTTCACGGCCGCCTTGCGCTCGGGCGTGTCGAGCCGCTCGCCGGGAGGCGCGGCAAAGACGACGTTCAGGACGCCGCCCTGCTCAGAGGCGAACTTGGACTCGATCAGGTCGGTCGCCTTCTGTGTGTCCGAGCCCGGGATCTCGAACTCGTCGCGCAGCGAGCCGCCGAAGGCGGCGACGAGGAAGATCAGGCCGGCGATGATCCCCACCCAGGCGCCGACCACGCGCCAGGGGTGGCTGGCGCACGCTCGCGTCCAGCGGGCAAGCGCGCCGGTGGAAAGACGTTCGTGGGCTGCGAGGCGTTCCATTGCGTGGGCGCTGACGTCGGCGCCGCCGTTCGTCTTAGGCTCGTGCTCGGTCATACGGCTCGTCCCTTCGTCTCGATCCCCTCCAGCACTAGAGACGCTCAGACGTCCCTGAACTCATCGCTCGATTCCCGCCGCGCACGACGGGGGTCGTCGTGTCCACGGCCGGGTTTTCGACCACGATACTGACGGCGCAAGGGGCGTCAAGTCTTCGCGCGGCCGTGACCCAACGGGTCGCGAACCGGTTCCCAAGACTCTTGGACGTATCCGACGCGCTCGTGGAGTGACCCGGCCCAGCGCCGGGCCACTCCACGCGTTCCTACCGCGACTCGACGCCGACGACGTCGAACGACTTGTTGACGTAGACGGTCGCGGGTGTTCCGTCGGCCTTCAGCATGTGGGCCTCGTAGGCGGCGTGCCCGTCCGCATCGGTCTCGATCCGGACGACTGTTGCGCTCTGCCCGAGCTTGGCGAGGGCCGCCTCCTTGACCTTCTGGAGGGCGTTCCCCGTCAGCACGGTCTCGTCGCTTCGCTGGTGGCCCCACAGGTTCTGCGGGTTGCCGCCGGGCGGCGGTCCCGGCCGTGCAGGCGCCGCTGGCGTCGTCGACGCAGCCGCTGATCCGGCGTTCGAGCTGGAGGAGTTGCCGGAGGCGGCAGCGGCGATCCCGTAGCTGCCGAGCGCGATCCCGACCACCATCGCTCCGAGTGCGAGCGGCTTGGTAAGGGACCGGTTGGAACGATTCATCGATGCTCCTTTCGGTTGGGCGCCCCCGTCGGGCGCCGTTCCCACCAGAGTGCGAGCCGCACCTGTGAACCGCCTTGGGACGCCCTGGGAACCTCCTTCGAGCACACACACGCGCCGTTGAGCGGAGTCACAGCCTTTTCTCAGGTTCCGCTGGTTCTCTCTGGACATGGCGAACGAGAACCGGACGACGCCCAGCCCGAGCCGCCGTCGTAATCACCGGCGCATCACGATTGCGACCCGCGGTCTCGCGGCCGTGGCGGCCGTCGCGACGGCGGTGTTCAGCGTTGCGGCCGCACAGACGACGCGGGCCTCGTCCCGCCCGGCGAGCGCCGCAGACAGCTCGTCGTTGAGCGGGAGCTCGCAGAGCGGCGAGGAAGAGGAGGGCTGGCTGGTGCCGTCGCAGTCGGCGCCGCAGCAGTCGTTCGGATCGCCGGTCGCCGGCTCGGGCGGTTCATGATGCGATCCGCCTCATTCGAGGCCATCGGCGTCGTGAACCAGGTGACGGTGGAGGTGGAGGCTGCGCTCCCACGCGCCGTCGAGATCGCCCGGGCCGAGGTCGAGGCGCTCGACCGGGCGTGCAGCCGGTTCCGCGACGACTCGGAGCTCGCCGCCGTGAACCGCGCGGCCGGCTCCGACGTGCGGGTCGGCCCGCTGCTGCTGGCGGCCGTCGAGGTCGCGCTGCGCGCCTCGGCGGCGACGGACGGCCTCGTCGATCCCACCGTCGGCCGCGCGCTGGGGGCGCTCGGCTATGACCGTGACTTCGACCTCGTGTCGGGCTCGGAGCGGGCGACGTTTCGTCTCGTCCCCGCGGCCGGGTGGCGGCGCGTGCGGGTCGACCGGCCGCGAGGAACCGTCCGGATCCCGGCCGGCGCCGAGCTCGACCTCGGCGCGCTCGCGAAGGCCTTCGCCGCCGACCGGATCGCCTCGCGGATCCGCCGTGAGACCGGTGCCGCCGCGCTCGTCTCGCTCGGGGGCGACGTCGCCGTCGCGGGGGCGCTGGAGGGCGGCTGGCCGATCCGGGTCACCGACGACCACCGCCGGCTCGACGGGCCTGGGCAGACGGTCGCGATCGTGGACGGCGGCGTCGCGACCTCGAGCACGACGGTCCGGCGCTGGCGCGCCGGAAGCCGCGAGCTGCACCACATCGTCGACCCGGCGAGCGGCCGCCCCGCGCCGGAGCGCTGGAGGACCGTGAGCGTGGCCGCAGGGACATGCGCCGCCGCGAACGCCGCGGCGACGGCGGCGATCGTCAAGGGCGACGACGCGCCGGCATGGCTCGAACGGCTCGGCCTGGCGGCCCGCCTCGTCCGGCCCGACGGCTCCACGGCGTCGACCTCTCGCTGGCCTGCTCCGACGCCGTGACGGCCGAGTGGTATCTGATGCGCGGAAGCGGCATCGTCTCGCTGCTCCTGCTCACACTCGTCGTCGCGCTCGGCATCGCGACCGCGAACCGCTTCCGACCGCGAGGGCTGCCGCTCTTCGTCACGACGACCGTGCACCGCAACGCCGCTTTGCTCGCCGTCGTCTTCCTCGGCATCCACGTGACCACCGCGGCGCTGGACGCCGACGCCGGCGTGCCGCTCGCCTCCGTACTCGTGCCCTTCAGCGCCGACTGGGCCCCGTTCTGGGTCGGGCTCGGCACGCTCGCGCTCGACCTCGTGGCGGCCCTTGTCGTCACGAGCCTCGTCCGCAAGCGCCTGCCGTACCGCCTCTGGCGTTCCATCCACTGGGCGGCCTACGGTGCGTGGCCGCTCGCGTTCCTCCATGGTCTCGGCGCCGGAAGCGACGTCCCGACGGAGTGGGCGCAGGCCGTGAACATGCTCTGCGCGACCACCGTCGCGCTCGCGCTCGCCTGGCGCCTGCTCGCGCTCGAGGCGCCGGCACCTCGGGCGTCGGCGCACGACGCCCGTTTCTGAGAGTTCCCTGAGATTTCAGGGTTTCACAGGCAATTCTCAGAAACCGCTGCGACGCTCATCGCGTGGAAGCGGGCGAGCGGACACGAGGCCACCGGATCCTCGTCGTCGACGACGAGCCGTCCATCGTCGACGCGGTCGCGACCGCCCTCCGGTACGAGGGCTACCAGGTCGACGAGGCCGCCACGGGCCGCGAGGCGCTCGAGGTGGTCGCACGCAGCGAGCCCGACCTCGTCGTGCTCGACTGGATGCTCCCCGACGTCGAGGGAATCGAGGTCGGCCGCCGGCTCCGCCAGCGCGGTTTCAAGACCGCCGTGCTGTTCCTGACCGCGAAGGACGGAACCGAGCACAAGGTCGAAGCGCTCCGCGCGGGTGGAGACGACTACGTCACGAAGCCGTTCAGCCTTGCCGAGATCGTCGCGAGGGCCCAGGCCATCCTGCGGCGGACCGCCGGAGCGGCTCCCGGCGAGACGCTCAGCTTCGGAGACCTCAGCCTGGACGAGTCGCGCCACGAGGTGACACGCGGCGACGAGGTCATCGCGCTGACGGCGACGGAGTTCAGCCTCCTGCGCTACTTCATGCTCAATCCGAGGCGCGTGCTCTCGAAGGCGCAGATCCTCCAGACCGTCTGGCACTACGACTTCGGCGGCAACTCGAACGTCGTCGAGACGTACGTCAGCTACCTGCGCAAGAAGCTGCACGCGGCGGGCCCTCCGGTCATCAAGACCGTCCGGCAGGCCGGATACATGCTCGAGACGAGCCGGCCGTAGATGCTCGGACGGCTGTCGCTCCGGGCCCGGCTCCTGCTCGGTGTCATCGCGGTGGCGGCGGCCGGTCTCGCGATCGCCGACGTCGCCACCTACACGTCGCTCAGCTCGTTCCTCGTTTCGCAGACGGACGGCGCGCTGGAGGATTCGCATTCGGCGATCGAGCACGAGGTCGGCGACCACGGCTGCGGCGACGGCGGCCAGGTGCGCGGGACCTCGCCCGGTGACTACATCGAGGTCGTGAGCGCCGGCGGCCGGGTCCTCTGCGAGCGGCCGATCACCGTCGACGGCGAACTGTCCGCGTCACAGCCCGAGCTTCCCGCTGATCTCGCCGAACGAGTCGCGAGCCTGCGGCCCGGGGAGGCCGCGTACCTCACGGTTCATGCGAAGGACGGGGGAGGCCGCTACCGGGTGCGGGCCTCGCCGGACTACGCCGGCGGGGACGTGCTCGTCGTCGCCCGCTCGCTGGACGGCGTCGACGCGACCCTCGGCCGGCTGCTCCGGATCGAGCTGCTCGTGACCGCGCTCGTCCTCGCCTGCCTCGGACTGCTCGGGCTCTGGGTGGTCGACCTCGGTCTCCGCCCCCTGTCCGCGATCGGCGCGACGGCCTCCGCGATCGCCGGCGGCGACCTCTCCCGGCGCGTCGAGCGGGCCGAGCCGCGCACGGAGGTCGGCCGCCTCGGGCTGGCGCTCAACGCGATGCTCGCGCGGATCGAGGCCGCCTTCAACGCGCAGGCCGCCTCCGAGCAACGGCTCCGCAGGTTCGTCGCCGACGCCTCGCACGAGCTCCGGACGCCGCTCGCCGCGGTCCGGGCCTACGCCGAGCTGTTCTCTCGCGGCGCCTCGCAGCGGCCGGGCGACCTGGAGCGGTCGATGCGCGGCATCACCCGGGAGTCCGAGCGGATGACCGAGCTCGTCGAGGATCTTCTCCTGCTTGCCCGGCTCGACGAGGGCCGGCCGCTCGAGCGCGAGCCCCTGCAGCTCGAGCGCGTGGTGGACGAGGCCGTCGAGACCGCCCGCACGGTCGACCCCGACCGCCCGATCACAGTGGTGCTCGAGCCGGCGCGCGTGGTCGGCGACCGCACCCGGCTCCGGCAGGTCATGGACAACCTCCTCGGCAACGTGCGCGCCCACACGCCGGCCGGCGCGCCCGTGGACGTGCGCGTGACCCGGTCGAACGGCAATGCCGTCGTCGCGGTGGTCGACAGCGGCCCCGGTTTGCGCGACGGTGATGCCGCGCGCGTCTTCGAGCGTTTCTACCGCGCCGACGAGTCTCGTTCGCGGTCGAGCGGTGGGGCCGGCCTCGGACTCTCGATCGTCGCGGCGGTGTCCGAGGCGCACGGCGGCGCGGTGACGGCCTCGTCCGCCCCCGGCGGCGGGGCCACCTTCGAGGTTTCGATCCCGCTCGCGCCGTCGCTCTCAGCGGATTCACAGGCGTCGTTCAGACGGTCCTTAACCGGCCGGGGTTCCCTGGCAGCGACAGCCGAAAGGGGGTGAAGACATGGAAAAAGCACGCCGGGTCGATCTCCGTCCGCTGCTGGCGGTGGCTGCGGTCGTCGGAATCGCCCTGACGCTCTGGGCGGCCGGAGCCTTCGCCGCCGGCGGCTCGTCGTCGGGAGACCCCTCGGGCGGCGCGCCCTCCGCGTTCATCCAGAGCGGCGGGCAGAACCAGGCTCCGAACCGCGGAGACTGTCCGCACGACCGCGGCGGCTCGGGCGGCTCGGGCGGCTCCGGCGGGCAGACCGCGCCGGACGGGACCTCGAACGGCTCGGGGGCCCCGAGCCTGTAGGCGGAGCGGTGCGGGCGGTTCGGTGCCCCGGACCGCCCGGTCCCGCTCTGGTACACGCGGCCGGGAGCGAGTAGGGTCGTGTTACCCGAGGAACGGAGGGCGCACGGCCGTCTCCGCCACCGCACGGCTTGACGTGAAACCCGCTGACCCCCGGGGGCCGCCGCAGCAGGTCGTCATCGCCACGCTCGCGCTCGCCGGTCTCGCCGGGGCGGTGTACTCCTTCACCTCGGCGTTGAGGAACCCCGCGGTCGGGTCCGCGCTCGGCGAGCCTCTGGTGGTCGCGCTGCTCTCGAACTGGCTCACCGCGTCCTACGTGCTGTGCGGCCTCTTCGCGTGGTGGCACAGGCCGGACAGTCGTTTCGGCCCACTCATGGTCGCCGCCGGCTTCGCGAACTTCGTATCGACGTTGTCGTGGACGACGAACGACCTCACGTTCACCCTCGGGCAGGCGTTCGACCTACTGCCGCCGGTGATCTTCCTGCACCTGTTTCTCGCGTTCCCGTCCGGGCGCCTGACCAGGCCGGCGGAGCGTGCCCTCGTCCTGAGCGCATACGTCGCGGCCGTGGTGCTGCAGCTCATCCGCATGACCTTTGGAAGCTTCGGTCCGAACAACCTCCTCGAGGTCACGCCCGACGCCGACGCCGCGGTGCTGTGGCTACGCATCGCGCTCTTGACGATAAGCGCCTTCTGTCTCGCCGGCGTCGTGGTTCTGCTCTTGCGGCGGCGAGGAAGGCAGCGTCCGCTGCGTCCGATGTTCGTGCTCCTCGTGGACGGCTTCGCCCTCGGGCTTGTGATGATCGCGTTGCTGTACGTCTTCGCTGCGTTCGATCTCCCCGGAGTCCGCGACATCCGGTGGGCGACGTTCGCGACTCTCGGGGTCGCTCCGCTGGTGTTCCTCGCCGGGCTGCTGAACGTTCGCCTCGCCCGGTCGGCAGTGGGTGTCTTCGTCCTCGAGCTCGACCGTGAGCCGGCCCCGGCCGACCTGCGCGACTCGCTCGCACGGGCGCTCCGCGATCCGTCGCTCGAGCTGGCCTTCTGGCTTCCCGACTACGGCGCGTACGTCAACGTCGACGGCCGGGCCGTCGAGCTGCCGGACCTGCAGGGCAGGGCGACGACGCTGATCGACCGAGACGGCGAGCACGTCGCGGCGCTCATCCACGACCCTGCCCTCGATGAAGAGCCGGAGCTCCTCGACGGCGTGCAGGCCGCCGCCGGGATCGCACTCGAGAACGCCAGGCTCCACGCGGAGCTGCGGGCCCGGCTCGACGAGCTCAGGAGCTCGCGGGCTCGGATCGTGGAGGCCGCGCAGAACGAGCGGCAGCTGCTCGAGCGCAACCTCCACGACGGCGCCCAGCAGCGGCTGATCGCGCTGTCGCTCGACCTCAGCCTCCTCGAAGCGCGACTCGCGGGCGATTCCCAGGCCAAGGCGGGGATCGAGCAGGCCCGCGTCGAGATCGCCGCGTCCCTCGCGGAGCTGCGCGAGATCTCACGCGGTCTCCACCCCGCGGTCGTCAGCGGCCACGGGCTCGCTGTCGCGCTCGAGCAGCTCGCGGCGCGCGCACCGGTGCCCGTCGAGCTGAGGGTCGAGTTCGAGGAGCGACTGCCCGAGGCGCTCGAGGTTGCGGCGTACTACGTCGTCTCGGAGAGCCTGGCCAACGTCGCCAAGCACGCGCACGCGAGCACGGCCCGCGTCGAGGTCGTCAAGGAGCACGACGAGCTCGTGCTGGAGATCCTCGACGACGGCGTGGGGGGTGCCGACAGCGAGCGTGGGTCGGGGCTCCGCGGGATCGCGGACCGGGTGGAGGCGCTGAACGGCCGCCTGCGCGTCTGGACGCCGGTCGGGATCGGAACCCGCGTGAAGGCCGAGATCCCGTGCGCGTAGCGATCGCCGAGGACAGCGTGCTGCTCCGCGAAGGCGTGACACGGGTCCTCGAAGAAGCCGGCTTCGCCGTCGTCACGCAGTGCGAGAACGCGGAGGACCTCTTGCGCCGGGTCCGCAGCGTTCCGCCCGACGTCGCCATCGTGGACATCCGGCTCCCGCCGACACACAGCGACGAGGGGCTCCGCGCTGCGCTCGAGATCCGATCCACTCAGCCGGACGTGGGCGTGCTTGTGCTGTCGCAGTACGTGGAGGTCGGGCTGGCGATGAAGCTTCTCGCCGACTCGGCCGAGGGTTTCGGCTACCTGCTCAAGGACCGGATCAGCGACGTCAAGGAGTTCGTGGAGGCGGTCCGCCGCGTCGCCGACGGTGGGTCTGCGCTCGACCCGATCATCGTGTCGACGCTGCTCTCGCGCCAACGCGCGGACGACCCGATCGCGCAGCTGACCCCGCGCGAGCGCGAGGTGCTCGAGCTGATGGCGTCCGGGAGCTCGAACCAGGGGATTGCCGACCGTCTGGTCATCACCGTCCGGGCGGTCGAGAAGTACGTGTCGAGCATCTTCTCCAAGCTCGGCCTGCCGTCGACGGGCAGCGAGTCCCGGCGGGTACTGGCGGTGCTGCTCTACCTGCGCTCGTAGCAAAAGACACCAGAAACCCGCCCCCTCGACCGGCAAGTCTCCCGACTGTTCGCGCTCTTCCGGCCGTGCGAGGTTGGAACGAGTGAAGACGCGGATCATCCAAGCCGAGCCGGAAGAGGCTGCGACCGCTGTGGAGGCGGTGGTCGGCCCGACGCGCGACGACCGCGAGACGATGCTGCGCCGAGCCGTCGTCTTCACTGCCGTTGGCGGCTACTTCGTGCTCGGGATCCTCCATCCGACGGGTGACCTGGAGGTCGGCGACGACACGACGCTCTACCTCTGGCTCCACCTCGTCCAGCCGCTGCTCATCCTGCTGCTCGCCTGGAGCATCTGGCTCCTCGTCAAGGATCTTCCGGGTAGGGCGGCGCTGGTCGCGCGCGTCGCGATCGTGCCGTACGCCATCGCCTACGCGACGCTCGACGCGATCGCAGGCATCGCTACGGGACTCGTCGTTCGCGAGGCGAACGGCATGAGCGTCGCCGACGGCGCCGCCGTGCAGCGGGTCCTGGACGGCGACGGCGGGACGCCCATCACGCTCGCCGTCTACCTCGCATCCGGACTCACCTGGTTCGTGGCCGCTCTCGCCGCAGCCATCGCCGTCAAGCAGCTCGGGGGTCTCGGCCCGACGCTGCTCATGGCGCTCGGCGCGGCGATCTTCGCCGTCGGCCACCCATTCCCGCCCGGCCCCATCGGCATCGCCCTCTTCGGATTGGGCGTCGCCTGGCTCGAGGTCAGACGCTCGCACGCGCCCGTCCCCGACGCCCAACCCGCCCTCGTCCCATGAACGAGAAGGAGGCATCGCCCATGACCGCACCCAGGAAGCTCAACGTCGCAGCTCGGATGGCGCGCTGGAGCGCGCACCACCGCAAGAAGGCGATCTTCGGCTGGCTGGCGCTCGTGGTGGCGCTGTTCGCGATCAGCATCGTCTCGCCGGCGAAGCAGATCGTCACCGAGACGTCGGGACCCGGCGAGTCGGGCCGGGCGGACACGATCCTCTACAACGATTTCAAGCAGCCCTCGGGTGAGAGCGTCCTGATCCAGAGCAAGGCCTTCCACGCAGGCACGCCCGAGTTCGAGGCGGCCGTAAGGTCCGTGATCGCCGGTGTCTCGACGCTCGACGCGGTCGCGAAGGTCGAGTCGCCGTACGCGGAGGAGAACAGCGGTCAGATCTCGGACGACAAGCATTCCGCCCTGGTGGGCGTCGAGATCAAGGGGCCTTCTGAGGACGCTGCGGACAAGGTCGACCCCATCGTCGCTCGGGTGGCCGAAGTGCAGAAGGCGAATCCCGAGTTCACGATCGGGTCCTTCGGCGAGAGCACCAACAAGGCCGTCCAGGCCGCGTTCTTCGACGATCTCAAGAAGGCCGGGCTCTTCTCGATCCCGCTGACGCTGATCATCCTGATCGTGGCGTTCGGCGCGCTCGTCGCGGCCGGCATCCCGCTCCTGCTCGGGCTGACGGCGGTGCTCGCGACCATGGGCCTCGTCGCGCTCATCAGCAACCTGCTGCCGATGGAAGAGGCCGTCAGCGCGATGATCCTCCTGATCGGGCTCGCCGTCGGCGTCGACTACACGATGTTCTACTTGAAGCGCGAGCGCGAGGAACGCGCCGCGGGCCGGAGCGAAGAGGCCGCGCTCGAGGCCGCCGCGGCGACCTCGGGCCGTTCGGTTCTCGTCTCCGGGATGACCGTGCTCGTCGCCATGGCCGGCATGTTCCTCACCGGCGACGCCGGGTTTGCGTCCTTCGGCGTCGCGACGATGACGGTGGTCGCGGTCGCCATGATCGGGTCGCTGACGGTCTTGCCGGCCCTCCTCTCCAAGCTCGGCGACGGCGTCGACCGGGGCCGCGTGCCCTTCGTCCACCGGCTGCGCCGCGACGACGGCGAGGGGCGGATCTGGGGCGCGATCATCGACCGCGTGCTGCGGCACCCCGTCGTGTCGGTCGTTCTGGCCGGCGGGCTCCTGGTCGCGCTTGCGCTCCCGGCCGTCCAGCTCCGCACAGCCGAGCCAAGCATCGACACGTTTCCGCAGAACCTCCTGACGACCTACAACCGTCTCAAGGAGGCGTTCCCCGGCACCGAGGTCGCTGCCAGCGTCGTCGTCAAGGCGCCCAACATCGAAGCGCCGGCGGTGCAGGAGGCGATCGGCCAGCTGAAATGGCGCGCGATCGACAGCGGCGTCATGAACGAGCCGATCGACGTGGACGTCAACCAGGCGAAGACCGTTGCCAACATCAACATCCCGGTCGAAGGCGACGGGATCGACTCGACGTCGAACCAGGCGCTCACCGCGCTCCGCGACGAGATCATCCCGCCGACGCTGGGCACGCTGGCGGACGCCGAGGTCGGCGTCACCGGGCCGACGGCGCAGGCGAAGGACTTCAACGACCAGATGAAGATCGCGGCGCCGCTCGTGTTCGGCTTCGTGCTGCTGTTCGCGTTCTGCCTGATGCTGCTGTCGTTCCGGTCCATCGTGATCGCGGCGAAGACGATCATCCTTAACCTGCTCTCGGTCGGGGCCGCCTACGGGATCCTCGTCCTCGTCTTCCAGCACGGCTGGGGGAAGCAGGTCCTGGGCTTCGAGTTCACCGGCGGGATCGACCCGTTTCTCCCGATCCTGCTGTTCGTGATCCTCTTCGGGCTCTCGATGGACTACCACGTCTTCGTCCTCAGTCGCGTGCGCGAGGCCTACGACGGAGGCATGTCCACCGACGACTCGATCGCTCACGGGATCAAGAGCACGGCCGGAGTCGTCACGAGCGCCGCGATCGTCATGGTCGGCGTCTTCGCGATCTTCGCGACGCTCCAGATGATGATCTTCAAGCAGTTCGGCGTCGGGCTCGCGGCGGCGATCCTGATCGACGCCACGATCATCCGCGCGATCCTCCTGCCGGCGACCATGAAGCTGCTCGGCGACTGGAACTGGTACCTGCCGAAGTGGCTCGAGTGGATACCCCACTTCGAGCACGGCGAGAAGCTGGAGCCCGTCAAGGCGCCGCCGGTGCCGACGCCGACCATCTAGGCGTCCGTGTCGACGGTCGCTCACCCGACGGTCGAATCGAGCTGGGCCGCCGCGACGCGAGTCGCGGCGGCCCTTTGCGCGGAGGTCGGCCTGGCGCGCCTCGGCTTCGCGCTGATCGCCTTGCACGTCGTCGACGACAACTTCCTGCAGCCGGAGCCAGGCGTCTCCGCGGCCGACCACGCCGTCAGCGGCCTCGTGCCGCTTGCCGTCCTCGTGGCGGCCGCGGCCGGCTACGACCGGCTGCGGGCCGGGCTCCGCGGTGCGCTCGCTCTTCTCGTCGGATTCCTCGGGCTCCTCGGGGGGAGCGAGGCCGCGTACTACGCGTCGGAAGGAGCGCTCTCGGGTGACGACTACACGGGATTCCTCTCCGTCGCGGGAGGTCTCCTGCTCCTGGGCGTCGGCACCGTCGCGCTGTGGCGGTCCCGCCGGAGGGACGACAGCCGACTGTGGCGCTACCCGCGCCGGGCGCTGCTCGCGGTCGTCGGAGTGCTCATCGCGCTGTTCGTCTTGTTCCCGGTCTCCCTTGCCTACGTCGTCACGCATGCGGCCCCGGTCGGCGTGCCGGCTCCGAACATCGGCGCGGCGTACGAGGACGTGCAGTTCACGACGAGCGACGGGCTCCTGCTGAAGGGCTGGTACGTCCCTTCGAAGAACGGCGCCGCGGTGATCTCGTTCCCGGGCCGGTCTGGCACTCGGCTCCAGGCTCGGATGCTCGCCCGCCGCGGCTACGGCGTCCTCCTCTTCGACCGCCGCGGCGAGGGCGTGAGCGAGGGCGACTGGAACGCCTTCGGCTGGCAGGGAGAGCGCGACCTCCACGCGGCCGTGCGCTTCCTTCAAGACCGTGAGGACGTGGACCCCGAGCGGATCGGCGGGATCGGGAGGTCCGTCGGCGGAGAGATGCTGATCGAGGCGGCGGCGGAATCCGACGCGTTCAAGGCCGTCGTCAGCGAGGGGGCGAGCGGTCGCTCCGTCCGCGACGAGCTCGCGAACCACGGCTTCGGGCCGGCGGATGTGCCGAACATGGCCACCCAGGCGGTGCTGACGGCCGCGACCGCAATCTTCACGAACAACCTGCCTCCCGCCGATCTCAAGAGCCTCGTTCCCCGGATCGCGCCGAGCGCCGTCTTCTTCGTCTACGGCGAGCACGGGCAGGGCGGGAGCGAGAGGGCGCCCAACCGCGGCTTCTACGCCGCGGCCGGGCAGCCGAAGGAGATCTGGGAGGTTCCCGGCGCCCAGCATGTCGGCGGCATCACCGAACGCCCGGCGGAGTACGAACGTCGGGTGATCGCGTTCTTCGACGCGGCTCTTCGCCGCGAATGAGTACCGTCGCGCCGGCATCCGAATCGGGCCAGGGGCTCGGGGCGCGCGCCGGGGCGGTCCTCCTCACCGAGGCGGGTGTCGCCCGGCTCGCGCTCGGCGTCGGCGCGCTCCACGTCGTCGACGACAACTTCCTCCAGCCCCAGCCGGGCACGTCCGCCGCGGATCACCTCGCCGGCGGCCTCGTACAGGCCACGTTCTTCCTCCTCGCCGCCTGGGCCTACCCTCGCTTCCGACCGGGAGTCCGCGGGACGTTCGCGATCTTCACCGGCCTCTTCATGGTCGTGATGAGCGCCGGCGAAGCCGGCTACTACGCACGCGAGAACGGCCCGTCCGGGCGACGACTACACCGGCCTCCTGGTAATCCCCGCGGGCGTCCTCCTTGTGGGCGTTGGCGTCGTCGCGCTTTGGCGGTCGCGGAAGGGCGGGAGCGGCCTCCGCCGCTACGCGAGGCGCGCCGGCCTGGCGGTCGCGATGCTCGCCGGCCTTTTCTTCGGCCTGCTGCCTTTTTCGCAGTCGTACGTCACGACCCACGCGGCGCGCGCGTACGTGCCGTCCCCGCAGCTCGGCGCGCCGTTCGAGGAGGTCTCGTTCAGGGCGGGCGAGCGACGG
>DASTCG010000032.1:0-21607 GCA_035711385.1 Gaiellaceae bacterium | reverse complement strand
ACACGGCCTTGAGCCAGGTCTCGCTCGGGTTCGCCGTCCAGGCGCCGCTCGACGACCTGGCCGGCGCGCGCGACCGGGCGCTGCGCGCGAGCCGGCGCCAGCTGCTCGTGGGCGGACAATGCATCGTCGTGTTTCTCGCGTTCGCCGTCCTCGCGGCCTCGCGGATCCGACGGAACGCGCAGGAGACACGGTTCCGGCTGCGCCGCCTGCGTGCGCTCCGTTGGCAGATCGGCCTCGAGACGACTGCCTACGCGCTGCTCGTCGTCCTCCCCGCCGTGCTGGCCGGTCTCGTTCTCGGAGCCGTCGCGGGCGCAGCCGTGGCCTCTGCCGCCGGCCGCCCCGCCGGCAACGCGGTGAGGCGCGCGCTCGACTCGCAGGAGATGCTGCTGGCCGCGGTCCTGCTCGCGGCCGTGGCGACCCTCGCGCTGATCCTCACCGTACGGGCGCGGACGCTCGAGGTGCGGGGCCGCGGGATCACCGCGGTCGACGTGGCCGCAGCCGCCGCGCTGCTCGCGGTCGCCGCGGTCCTCGCCTTCGGCCAGACCGACGCCGAGTCGCTCGCGCAAAAGGGACAGACGGGGGCGGGGCTCCTCCTCCTGCCGGTCCTGATCGCCGTCGCCGGGGGGCTCGTCACGGCGCGCGTGCTTCCACCGCTCCTCAGGGTGAGCGAACGTCCCGTGGCCGCCGCCGGCGTCTCGGTCCGTCTCGCCTTCCTTTCGCTCGTCCGCAACCCAGGAGCCGCCGCGGTCGCCGTCGCCTGCCTGACCGTCACTGTCGGGATGGCCGTCTTCGCGCTGACGTACCGAGCCACGCTGTCCGCGAACCAGCGCGACGCTGCGGCGTACGCGGCCCCGCTCGACTACGTCGTCGCCCCCGATCCGACGCGCGGCCGGAACGCCCAGCGGGTCGACCTGGCCCCGCGACTGGACGACGGCGCAGTCGGCGTCATCCGGCAGGACGGTGAGGCGCCGACGCTCGCCCGCCCTGCGGAGCTGACCGTCCTCGGCCTGCCGCCTGCGGCCTTCGAGCGGATGCGCTGGCGGGACGACTATTCGGCGAGCTCGCCCCGCGAGCTCGGGCGTGCCGTCGCCTACGGCAGCGGCGGGCTTCGTGGCGTGGTCCTCCCGCGCGAGGGCGTGGAGCTCGTCTTTCCTCGCACCGTCCGCGGCGATGCCATCCGTCTCACCGCCCAGATCCTGCGCCCGGACGGCGGCTTCTCCGTCCTCGGGCTGGGCGGCGCTCCGGGCTCCGACTCGGTCAGGTCGGCGATCCCCGAGGCTGCGCGGGGCGGAACGCTCGTGGGGCTGACCCTCGCGTTTC
The DNA here is from genome assembly GCA_035711385.1 of Gaiellaceae bacterium. GTDB lineage: Bacteria > Actinomycetota > Thermoleophilia > Gaiellales > Gaiellaceae > JACDAN01. The sequence continues at coordinate 20,287 of DASTCG010000032.1, read as the reverse complement.
CTCCCGCCGAGGCGTTCACCGCGGCGCACCGGGCCACCGGGAGCCGGGCCGCGCCCGACGTCTTCCTGCGGGGAACGCTGAACCTCGGGCGGCCGCGCATTCGGACGGCGAACGGGCCCCGGCCGCTCGACCTCGACTACGGCGACTGGGTGTCGACGGAGGGCGGCGGCGTCGGCTCCGGCAGCAGCGTGCGAATCCGGTACGTGCTCACGCAGGAGCGAACGTTCCGGATCCGGCCGACCCAGCCGACCGACGGCGCGCCGATCCCCGTGATCGCCTCCGAGTCGCTCGCGGATGCCGCCGGCTCCCGCCGCGTACTCCCCGTACGGATCGGGAGCGCGGACGTCGAGGTGCGAATCGTCGCGACCGCGCGTCGGTTCCCGACCCTCTCCGGCGACTTCCTCGTCGCCGACCGCGACGCCGTCTCGACGGCGGCCAACACGGCAGCCCCAGGCACGGCGGTTGCCGACGAGGCCTGGGTGTCCGGCCGTCCGGGACGCGGGGCCGCGCTCGGCCGCCTCGCGCCCTTCCCGGTCACCGTGATCTCGCGCACGGCGCTGGAGGAGAGCCTGCGCGCCGATCCCGTGTCCCGTGCCGCATCGACCGCGCTGCTGGCCGCCATGGCGCTGGCCGCGGCCCTCGCGTATGCAGGGCTCGTCCTCGCGCTCGCCGTCGACGCGCGGGACGACGCCGCCGAGCTCTACGACCTCGAGAGCCTCGGTTTCGCTCCGGGCCGGCTGGCACACCACCTCTGGCTGCGGTCGGCCGTGATCCTCGTAGCCGGCTTGGTCGGCGGCCTCGTGACGGGTGCGCTCGGTTCCCTCCTCGTCACCGACGTCGTCTCGGTAACGGCGAACGCCACGCCGGCGGAGCCGCCGCTCGTCCCCGCGGTGCCCTGGTTGGCCCTCGCCGCCGGGGTGCTCGCGCTGGCGGCCGTCGCGCTGGGATCGACGGGGGTTCTCGCTCGCCGCTCGTTCCGCGCCCCGGCTCCGGCGAGGCCGGAGGCGGCGTGACGCTCGCCGTCGAGGCCAGGGACGTCTTCCGCGTCTACGCCACGCGTGAGGGACGGGCCGCGGCGCTGCAAGGGCTCACGCTGGACGTCGCCGAGGGTGAGATCGTCGTCGTCTTCGGCCCGAGCGGCTCCGGCAAGACGACGCTGCTCCGGATCGTCGCGGCGCTCGACGCGCCCTCGGCCGGGCTGGTCCGGGTCCGGGGGATCGACCTCCGGCGGCTCCGGGGCCGCGGCCGCGACCGGTTCCGGGCGAGCGTCGTCGGCTACGTCGACCAGCACTACTCGCGGCTCCTCGCCTCGGAGCTGACGGCGAGCGACCTCGTCCAGCTCCCGCTGGCGCTGCGAGGCGAGGACTCGGCGGCGCGCCACGCACGAGCCGAGGAGCTCCTCGAGCGGGTCGGCCTGGCCGAGAGGGCCCACGCGCATCCCTCCGAGCTCTCGGGAGGCGAGCAGCAGCGGGTCGCGCTCTGTGCGGCGCTCGCGAACCGGCCCGCGCTGCTGCTCGCCGACGAGCCGACGGGCGAGCTCGACGGCGCCACGGCGCGCGACGTCTACGGCCTGATCCGGGAGCTCGCCCGCGAGGAGGGCGCGTCGGTGCTCATGGTGAGCCACGACGCGGGCTCCGCCCGGATCGCCGACCGGGTCGTCCAGGTTCGCGACGGCCGGGTGAGCGCCGAGGCGCTCGCCGGGGAGGAGGAGCTGCTCGTCGTCGGATCGACCGGCTGGGTTCGGCTCCCCGAGGAGCTGCTCGCCGACTCAGGGATCGGCTCGAGGACGAGAGCGGGGCTCTCCGACTCCGGCGTCACGCTCGCCCGTGTCGGGGATGCGTTGCCGTCCTCGACCGAAGCGGCGAAGCCGGAGGTGCGCGCGAGCCCCGTGGCTGCGGCGCCGGCCGCCGAGCTCCGCGACGTCACGCGCGTCTTTCCGACCGGCCCCGCAATCGAGAACCTGACCGCCACGTTCCCGGCGCGTCGAATCACCGCGATCACCGGCCCATCGGGCTCCGGCAAGACGACGGCGCTCCACCTGCTGGCCGGCCTCGACCTGCCGTCCGGCGGAGAGGTCGTCACGCTCGGGGAACTCGTCTCGCAGCTGGGGCGCGCCGAGCGGGCCGAGCTCCGGCGGCGCAGGATCTCGCTCATCGCGCAGGACGCCGCGCTCGCCCCGTTCCTCACGGCGCGGGAGAACGTCGAGCTGGGGCTCGAACTCCGCGGCCTCGGCGGCGACGCCCGGGAAGCGCTCCGCTCGGTCGGCCTCGCCGAGCTCGCCGAGCAGCAGGTCGACCGGCTCTCGATGGGCGAGCGTCAGCGCGTCGCGATCGCGCGCGCTCTTGCCGCCGAGCCCGAGCTCGTCCTCGCCGACGAGCCGACGGCGAGGCTCGACGAGGCGAACGCGATCGCCGTCGGCGACCTGCTCGCCCGGATCGTCGACGAATGGGAGACGACGGTCGTCTTCAGCACCCACGACCCGGTGCTGCTCGAGGTCGCGGACGAGGTCGTCGAGCTCTGAGCGACTCGGATCGCGCGGTTGTCCAGCCCTAGGCCGTGGTCGGATTGCCGGATTCCAGCGCGACCTCGCAACGGTCGACGGCCACGATCTCGCCGTCGAGCCCCCCCATCGCCTCGGAGCGCAACCGACTCGCCGTCACCTCACTTGCCTCGAGGGCCGCGCGGCTCTCCCAGAAGGTCACGGTGAGCGCAGTGGAGTTGTCGCGGTCGATGAGGAGGTAGGCACGCTGCAGGCCGCTGAGCCCACCGAGCTCCCGTAAGGCGTCCTCGAACGACCGGACCGCGTCGTCAAGCTTGTCCTCGGGAATCTTGTACCGCGCTACTCGCGAATACATTGCTGGCCTCCTTGGTGCCGGGCGCTGAGCGTCGTCATCGTCTCAGATCGGAGGGCCCCGCGCCGCGGGCTCGTTGATCAGCTTCCGTCCTCGCCGCCGATGCGAGCAGCGAGTGCAGCGCCGACGGCCCCTGCGTCGGGACCGAGCGTGGCCGGAACGATCTCGATCGACGCGAGCGGCGCGACCTGCCCCGCCCGGCGCTCGACCTCCGACCGGAGCGGCTCGAAGAGCAGCTCGCCCGCCTCGGCGACGCCCCCTCCGACGACGATCCGCTCCGGGGCGATGAAGATCGTCAGGTTCGCGATCGCGATGCCGAGGTACGCGGCCGCTCGCCGAAGGGCGTCCAGCGCCAGCTCGTCACCACTGCGTGCCGCGGCCACGACGTCGCCGAAGGACGGCTGTCCGGCAGCTCTCGCGATGGCGCGTGCCCCCGCGACAGTCTCCAGGCAGCCACGGTTTCCGCAGGCGCAGGCGCGACCGTCCGGGATGACGGTGTGGTGGCCGACCTCCCCGGCTCGGTCCTCGAGACCGAGGTGCAGTCGGCCGCCGATGACGAGGCCGCCGCCGATCCCCGTTCCGCAGACGACGCAGAGAACGTCGTTTGCCCCGCGGGCGGCGCCGATCCGCGCCTCCGCGAGGGCGAAGGCGTGGCCGTCGTTGATCAGGTGCACGGGACGACCCAGGGCGTGCGCGAGCGGCTCGGAGATCGGCCGACCGGCCCAGTCACCGTGGAGATTGGGGAGTAGGAGCGCGCGGCCTGCTCCGTCGAAGAGACCGGGGAGCGCGACGCCGACGGACTCGACGGGCTCCGTCTCCCGTGCAAGAGCGGCGAGCCGGTCGAGGACGGCGTCCACACCACGCTCGGAGCTCGTCGCTTCGGTGTCGCGCTCGACGATCCGGTCGCCTTCGAGCACGACTCGTTTGATGTTGGTGCCGCCGAGATCGAGGCCGACGTGCCTCACCGGGTCGTCCAGCCGCCGTCCACGGTCAGGACGGCGCCGGTCACGAACGGTGCCGAAGCGAGGTAGAGCGCGGCCTGAGCCACGTCTTCCGGTTTGCCGAAGTCGCCGGTGAGCGGCTGCAGCTCCGGCAGGCGGCCCCGAATCCGCGCGTCCGCCTGCGCTCGGCTGCTCATCGGCGTCTCGATCAGCCCCGGGCAGACGACGTTGCAACGGATCCCCTCGTCCGCGTACGTCGCAGCCATCGCCCGGGTCAGCCCGATGAGGCCCGCCTTCGACGCCGCGTACGCATGGGTGGCGAAGTCGCGATCGCCGCCGACGAGACCGAGCACCGAGGAGATCGTGACGATCGCGCCTCCTCCGGCCGACCGGAGCAGGGGCACAGCGTGCTTGCAGTAGAGGAACACCGACCGGAGGTTCGCCTCCAGCACGGCGTCCCACGCCTGCTCGGTGCAGACGTCCACGGGGCCGTCCCCGAGCGAGCGTCCGCTGATGCCGTGCGCGCAGACCAGTGCATCGAGGCGGTCGAGCGCGCCGAAGACCTCCGCGGGGTCGTCCTCGACGTCGATCCCCGTCACCGCGAAACCGCCCTCCTCGAAGGCGGAAACCGTGGCGGAGCCGATGCCGCCCTTCGAGCCGGTGACGACGGCGGACGTCATGCTCGCGGAGTGATGATGGCGCTCATGCCTGAGGCGGGAACGGCGCTCGATCGTATCCGCGCCGAGCGCGTCGTGGCCGTGCTGCGGCGGGTGGCCGGCATCGACGCCGTCGTCGACGCGCTCGTCGCCGGCGGAATCGGCGTCGTCGAGGTGACGCTCGACTCCGACGAAGCCCTCGGAGCCGTCGAACGGCTGCGGGCAAGAGGAGACGTGACCGTCCTGGCCGGCACGGTCAGGACGCCGGAGGAGGCCGAGGCCGCCGTGACCGCCGGCGCCGAGGCGTGCGTCTCGCCGGTGCTCGTCCCTGCGATGGTCGACCGGTGCCGTGAGCTCGGAGTCCCCGCGATCCCCGGGGCGCTCACTCCCTCCGAGATCCAGGCGGTGCTGGATCTCGGCGTCCAGCTCGTCAAGCTGTTCCCGGGGAGCGTCGGAGGGCCGGCGTACGTCCGCCATCTCCTTGCGCCACTTGCCGGCGCGCCGCTCTTCGTGACCGGCGGCGTGGACGCGACCAACGCGCGTGCGTTCCTCGAGGCCGGCGCCGTCGCCGTCGGGATCGGCTCCGCACTGACGGCCGCCGAGGACGTCGAGGGCGAGGCGAGCCGGCTGGTGAGCGCGCTCTCCTAGGAGGTCGAGAGCGGCTCTCCCTCGGTCACGACGTCGCTGAACTCCCCCGTGGCCTCGTCCTTGACGATCAGCTTGAGGCGGCCGTCGGGCATCTGCTCCTGCTTGATCAGCGTCTTGCCGTCCCACTCGCGCCGCGTCGGGGTGATCCGCCCGACGTCGCCGCCGCGCCAGTCGTCGAGCTGGACCGGCTCCCACTGCCTGGACTCTCCCGAGCGGTAGCACGCGTCGATGACTGCGTTCACGACGTAGCCGTCGTAGAACGTCTCCATCGGCTGCCGTCCCGAATCCATCGCGTCGAACATGTCGGCGAACATGTCGACGTAGCCGAGCTCGGCGAGCTCGTCGCCCACGGGGAACATCCACCCGCTCGTCGTCTCCGCCTTCTCGGCGACGTAGCCCGCTCCCTCTCCGGACGAGAACAGCTCGAACCCCGTCCGCAGGAAGTGGTTCGTCCAGATCGTTCCTTCGGTACCCGCCACCTCGTCGCGGAGGTCCATCCCGCCGCGGAACGTCCAGGAGACCTCGAACTGGCCGATCGCCCCGCTCTCGAAGCGGATCAGCGCGATCGCGTTGTCCTCGGCGGCGATCGGATGCACGAGCGTGTCGAGCCAGCACATCACGTCGACGGGACGGTTCTCCTTGCCGACGTAGTTGCGGATGATCTCGATGCAGTGGCAGCCGAGATCGACGATCGCGCCTCCGCCGGCCTGGTCCGCGTCCCAGAACCAGGCGCTGTGCGGCCCGGGATGGGTTTCCCGGGAGCGCGCCCACGTGACGTCTCCGATCTGGCCGGCCTGCACCGCCTTCATCGCCTTCAGGGTCTTCGGCGTGTAGGCGAGGTCTTCGAGATAGCCGGCGAAGACCCCCGCGCGCTCGACCGTGTCCAGGATCCGCTTCGCCTCCTCCCCGTTGCGGGCGAGCGGCTTCGTGCAGAGAATCGCCTTCCCGTGGCGAGCGCACAGCTCGACCGTCTCCTCGTGCAGGTGGTTGGGAAGCCCGATCACGACGGTGTCGGTGTCCGGGTCGGCGACGGCCTCCTCGAGCTCGGTCGTGGAGCGGGGGATGCCGAGCCGCTCGGCAAAGTCGGCGGCTCGGTCACCTGAGCGCGAATACACCATCTCCACCCGGTCCCGATTCCGCTTTCCGTGGAGCGTCTGCGTGTAGAAGAGCCCGATCAGGCCGGTACCGAGCATCGTCACGCTATGACCGTTCATGCCTCGCCTCCTCCGGCTTGACGACCTTCAGGCCGCTCAGTAGCGTCCGCGCTTGTCTAAACGTCTATACAGCTTGATGCGGGCGCACTCTACTCCGAACTCGCCTCGTGGGCAGACGGGCCGCTTCCTCGACGCTGCCGGCGCGCTGCTGGACCGGATCCAGGCGACGCAGAGCGATGCACTTGCCGACGCGAGTCGCCTTTGCGCGGACGCGATCGCCTCGGACGGCCTCGTCCACTTGTTCGGCTCGGGCCATTCGCGCATTCCCGTCGAGGAGATGTTCCCGCGGTACGGGTCCTATCCCGGCTTCAACCCGATCGTGGAGCTGTCGATGACGTTCCACACCCAGGTCGTGGGCGCAAACGGGCAGCGGCAGGCGATGTTCATCGAGCGCGTCGAAGGCCTCGCCGAGGCGATTCTCGCCAACTTCGAGCTGGGCCCGCCGGACGTGATGATCGTCTTCAGCGTCGGAGGCACCTCGGCCGTCCCGATCGAGATCGCCCAGGGCGCACGCCGACGCGGCCTTCAGGTGATCGCGGTCAGCGCAGTGGAGCAGTCGTCAGCCGCGGTTCCCAGCCACTCGTCGGGCACCCGTCTCGTCGATCACGCGGACCTCGTCATCGACCTTTGCACGCCCCCGGGGGATGCGATGGTGGCGGTCGAAGGCCTGGACACGCCCGTCGCGCCCGGATCCACGATCGCGGCGGTCGCAATCGCGAACGAGATCAAGGCTCAGACCGCCGCCCTGCTCGTCGAGCGCGGAGCGATGCCGCCGGTCTTGACGAGCGCGGTGCTCGTAGGCCCCGGCCGGTCGGAACGGCTGTTCGACGCTGCGTATGCCGAACATGCCCGCCGAATGGGTCGCGTCTTGCGTGGTGCTGGGGTGATGTAGGAACATGACGCGGTCCGAGGACAGAAAGGAGGGCGCAGCCAATCGAACCGTTCGAGTAGGAAGGGAGTCGCCGGTTCAAACGACAGGAGGAAGAACGTGAGTAGACGTCTAAGTCGTCGAGGCGCACTGCGCGTCGGGGTCTTGCTCGCCGCCGTGGCATCGATCGTCGCCGCCTTCGCCGCGACGGGGCAGGCGACGAATACGAGTCCGCAGCAGAGGAAGTACGTGCTCGGCATCTCAAACACGCTCGTCGGCAACGGTTGGCGGGAAGGGATGATCTGTTCGATCAAGGCACAGGCCTCGAAGAGCGGTCAGGTCTCCTCGCTCCGGATCGCCCACCGCCAGACCGACACCGCCGGCCAGATCGCCGACATCCGCACGATGATCTCGGCAGGCGTGAACGCAATCATCATCAACCCGTCGAACGCGAACGCTCTCAAGCCCATTGCCGCACAGGCCCGGGCTCGGGGGATCACCGTCGTGTTCATCGACCAGTACGTCAACGCACCGGGCGCATACAACGCGACCAACGATCAGGTCGCCTACGGACGCATCGGCGCCGAGTGGCTCTTCAAGAAGCTCGGCGGCCGCGGCAACGTGGTCGAGATGCGAGGGATCGCCGGCGTGCCCGCGGACACCGACCGGCACAAGGGCTTCCAGCAGGCGTTGCGGAAGTATCCGAGGATCAAGGTCGTCAAGTCGGTCTTCACCGGCTGGCAGTTCGCTCCCGGCCAGAAGCAGATGCTGGACATCCTCAACTCCGGCACGAAGGTGGACGGCGTCTGGACCTCCGGCATCGACTACACGGTCGTCAACGCCTTCCGGATCGCGAAGAAGAAGTACGTCCCGATCGTCGGGGCGGACAACTACGGCTTCATCCGGCAGGTCAAGAGCCGGTATCCCAGCCTGAGGGGCGCGGCAGTCACGAACCCGTCGTCGATCGGCGGAGTCGGTGTCACCGTGGCGCTTCGCGCGCTCAACAAGCAGTCCGTCTCCAGGTGGGTCAAGCTGAAGCCGGACGTGTGGACCTGGCCTTCGGATCGGGCCAAGATCAACAGGTTCGCGAGCCGGCCGCTCCAGCCGGACGCGAGCGCTCAGCTCCAGATCCCGGGGTGGACGACCTACAGCCTCGCCCAGTACCGGGCGTGCAAGGGGCCGTAATCCCCGATCGCCAGTTGCGGAGAGGGCGGCACGCCGCCCTCTCCGCGTCGTTTCGGGCGCCATGAGCGACGAGGCGGCGCCGCTCCTCGAGGCCCGCGGAGTCGCGAAGCACTATGGGCCGGTCGTTGCGCTCCGGTCCGCCGATCTCTCGATCGCCGCAGGGGAGGTGCACGCACTTCTCGGCGCGAACGGCGCCGGCAAGAGCACTCTCGTCAAGTGCCTGACGGGCGTGATCCGGCCGGATGCCGGCACGGTGTCGTTGGGCGGCCGCCCAACGCGCGCGCGCTCGCCGATGCACTCCGCGCGGCGCGGCCTCTCGCCCGTGTTCCAGGATCCTGCGCTGGTCCCGGATCTGACCGTCGCACAGAATCTCCGCCTGACGGGCTCGTCCATCGACAAGGTGCGCTCGCAGCTTGCTGCGATGAACCTGAAGGTGGGCTTCGGCGAGCTCGTCGGCGACCTGCCCCTACCGATTCTCCGCATGCTCGACCTCGCGCGAGCACTCACGTACGACCCCCAGTTGCTGATCCTCGACGAGATCACCGCAGCCCTTCCCTCGGATCTCGCGGCGCGGGTGTTCGACGTAATGGAGCAGCGACGGGATGCAGGTCGCTCCGTCCTCTTCATCACGCATCGCCTGGCGGAGGTCATCGCGAGCTGCGATCGAGCGACGATCCTCCGTGACGGGCGGCACGTCGGGACGATGGTCCCTCGGGAGGGCGGCGAGGCACAGATCGTCGAGATCATGCTCGGGCCGGAGGCGGCGCATGCCGAGGCGAAGGCGTCCGAACGAGCCGAGGCCGAGCTCCCGGCGGCCGAGGGGCAGGCTCCGGCGACCAAGGCAGACGACGTCCTCGAGGTCGAGGACATCCATGTCGGGGCGGTGCAGGGGATCTCGTTCGCGCTCCGCCGCGGCGAGGTTCTGGGGCTTGCGGCGCTCGAAGGCCAGGGCCAGGACGAGCTCTTCGAAGCGCTTGCCGGACAGCGGAAGCTCGAGAGCGGAGAGTTGCGAGTCGCCGGAAAGGCCTTTCGCCCGCGCCATCCGTACGACGCCGTCCGTCGGAAGGTGGTGCTCGTTCCGCCCGACCGGCTGCTCGCGCTCCTCCCGCAGCGATCCGTACGCGAGAACGTCGCTGCGCCGCGCTACAACTCGCCGCTGCGCTGGGGCCCGATCAACATGCGAGAAGAGGGTCGGAGCGTCCGGCGAGCCGTCGACGCGCTGGGGATCGACATGCGGGCGTCTCGCCAAGTGCGTCGGCTTTCGGGCGGAAACCAGCAGAAGGTGACGATCGCGCGCTGGCTCGCCTTCGGTTTCGCCGCGCTCCTCTGCAACGACCCGACCCGCGGAATCGACGTCGGAACGAAGCGCCAGGTGTACGCGCTGATTCGCGAGCTGGCGACCGACGGCGGCGCGATCCTGTTCTTCAGCTCTGAGCTGGCCGAGTTTCCGCTGGTCTGCGACCGCGTGCTCGCGATCTACGGCGGGCGCGTCACCGCCGAGTTCGCCGGGGCGGCAGCCGACGAGGCCACACTGCTCCGGGCGATGCACGGCCTCGAGCTCGACGAGGAGGCGGTCGCGTGACGACCGTGCCGGCAGACGTCGTCGAGTTTCGCGGCGCGGCGCCGTGGCGGCGCGCGCTTCGCCTGCACGGCTGGACGATCGCCGTCTGGCTCGTGCTCCTGGCCATGGTTCCGTACTGGCGCTCTCTCTCGCAGCAGGACTTCAAGTTCGACGTTCAGGCGCTCGCCATCGACGCGATGCCGCTCTGCTTCGCGGCCATGGCGCAGGCCGTGGTCGTCATCTCCGGCGGCATCGACCTCTCGATCGGCTCGCTGATGGCCGTGATCAACGTGCTCTCCGCGCGAGAGATGGTCGACATGAGCTTCCGGCAAGCGCTCGCCTTCTCCCTGCTGCTCATCCTGCTGGCGGCGCTCGCGAGCGGTTTCACCGGTCTGATCATCACGCTCACGAGGATCCCCGACATCGTCGTCACCCTCGGCATGCTGTTCGTCTGGCAGGGCGTCGCGCTCTGGATCATGGAGATCCCGGGCGGGGGCGTGCCGCTCGATTTCTCCAACCTCGCGCTCGGCAACGTCGGCTCGACCTCGATCCCGAACGCCGCGGCCGTCGTGCTCGTCGCCTGGCTCGTGCTGTGGCTGCCGATCCGCTGGCTGCGCCCGGGTCTCGCGATCTACGCCGTCGGCTCCAGCCGGAACTCGGCCTACCTCAGCGGAATCGGCGTCACTCGGACCCGTGTGGGCGCCTATCTGCTCGCCGGCTGCTTCACGGGGCTCGGAGGGCTTGCGCTCTCGGCCTCTTCGGGCATCGGGGACCCGAACTCCGGCACGACGTACACGCTGAACAGCGTGGCGGCGGTCGTGCTCGGCGGCGTCTCGCTCCTGGGCGGCGTGGGCGGGCTGATCGGCGTGATCGCGGCCGCGTACGTCCTCACGATGTCGAAGATCGTTCTCCTCCTGCGCGGCACCGACCCGAACTACGCGAACGTCTACCAGGGGGTGCTGATCATCCTCGTCGTCGTCGTCGGAGGCCTGCTGACAAGGAAGACCCGGACGTGACCGCTGCTCCCGAGACACTCGAGCGCGAGAACCGTCTTCAGGCCCTCCAGCGGTTCCTCGTCGACAACCCGGTGGTCGTCCTCGTCGGCGTGCTGGTGCTCCTGTTCGTCCTGACGGACCTCGTCAACCGGCACGAGGCGGGGGAGCCGTTCGTCACATGGAACCAGCTCTCGACGACCTTCCTCGTCGCCGCGCCGCTGGGGATGATCGCGGCGGGCCAGACCCTCGTGATGCTGACGGGCGGCGTCGACCTCTCCGTCGCGCTCACCGCGACGGCCGCCGCGTTCGCAACCGCGTGGCAGGGCGGGAACGGTACGGCGCAGGGGATCGTCGCGGGGCTTGCCGTCGGCCTGGGGATCGGCCTCGTCAACGGGATCGGCGTCGGAGTCTTCCGGGTCAACCCGCTGATCATGACCCTCGGCACTTCCTCGGTCACCTTCGGGCTGCTGTCGATCTACGCCGGGCGCGCATTCGAGAAGGTCGTGCCCAACCTCGTCGAGACCCTCGGCTCGGATCGCTTCTTCGACTACCTGCCGGCGAACCTGATCCTCTGGGCGGTGCTCGCCGCCATTCTGATCCTCGGTCTCCGGTACACGGGCTACGGGCGGATGTTGTACGCGGTCGGCGACAACGCCGTGGCGGCGCGGCTCGCCGGTGTGCGCGTCTGGCAGGTCCTCGTCGTCGCGTATGCGCTCTGCGGTCTCTTCAGCGCCTTCGGCGGGCTGCTGCTCGTCGGCTTCACCAACAACCCCGATCTCGGGCTCGCGACCCCGTATCTGCTGCAATCCGTCGCCGCCGTCGTCATCGGCGGCACGTCGATCTTCGGCGGCTGGGGCAGCTACAGCGGGACGATCGTCGGGGTGCTGATCCTGACCGTGCTCGGGTCGTTGCTGACCCTGCTCGACGCGATGGAGTGGCAGCGCCAGGTCATCTACGGCTCGATCATCATCGTGCTGACGGCGATCTACGCGCGCGTCTCCGCCCCGGAGTGACCCCGGAGGTGCTGACGGTCGGCCGAGTGTCGGTCGACCTCTACCCGGAGCAGATCGGCGTACCGCTCGCCGAGGTGCGCACGTTCCGCAAGATGCTCGGCGGGAGCCCGACCAACGTCGCCGTCGCTGCTGCCAGGCTCGGCCGCCGCGCCGCCGTGATCACGAAGGTGGGCGACGACGCGTTCGGGCTCTACGTCCGCCAGGCACTCTCCCGCTTCGGCGTCGACGCATCGCTCGTCGGCACCCACCCGACGCTGCGGACGCCGCTGGCCTTCTGCGAGATCTACCCGCCCGACCGGTTTCCGCTGCTCTTCTACCGCGCGCCGAAGGCACCCGATCTGGAGCTAGACGACCTGGGCGGCGTCGCCTCCGAGGCGGCGCTTCTCTGGACAACCGGTACAGGGCTCTCGGAGGAGCCGAGCCGCTCCGCAACGCTGTCCGCGCTTCGCCGGCGCGGCCGCCGGCCGATCGCGGTGCACGACCTCGACTACCGGGCCGTGTTCTGGCCGTCTCCGGAGGAGGCGGCGCGGTGGAACCGTGAGGCGCTCGGGCACGCCACCGTTGCGGTCGGGAACACCGAAGAGGTCGCAGTGACGCTGGGGGAGGAGCTCGACGCCGAGCGCGCTGCGCGAGGGCTGCTCGACCTGGGGCCCGAACTGGCCGTGGTCAAGCGCGGAACGGAGGGGACGCTGGCCGCGACGCGGAAGCAGACCGTCGCGGTCGCACCGGTCCGGGTCGACGTCGTGAACGGGCTCGGCGCCGGGGATGCGTTCGGCGGTGCGCTCTGCCACGGTCTCCTCGCCGGATGGCCGCTCGAGCAGGCGCTCCGCTTCGCGAATGCGGCAGGCGCCCTCGTCGCCTCCCGGCTCGGCTGCGCCGACGACATGCCGACGACCGCCGAGATCGAGGAGCTGCTCTGCGCGGTCTGACCAAGCTCGCGCCGGGCGCCGGAAACGTCGCGCTGACCGAGCGCCCCGATCCGTCTCCCGGGCCGGGGCAGGTCGTGCTGGACGTGGTCGGCGCCGGCATCTGCGGAACCGACCTCCACATCGTGGACGGCGAGTACGAGACCGTCACGCCGGTGACGATCGGCCACGAGGTCTCCGGCGTCGTCGCCGAGCTGGGGGAGGGGGTCCCGGACGAGTGGCTCGGAGCACGCGTCGCGAGCGAGACCTACTTCTCGACGTGCGGGGCCTGCACGTACTGCCGCGCGGGACGCATCAACCTGTGCGCCGAGCGGCGGTCGATCGGCACGCACGTCGACGGCGCGTTCGCCCCGAGGCTCGTCGTTCCCGCCGAGAACCTCCACCGGCTCCCGGCCGGACTGGACGGGCACACCGCCGCCCTGTGCGAGCCGCTTGCATGCGTTTGTCACTCCCTCCTCGAGCCGGAGCCTGCCCTCGAGGCGGGTGACGAGGTGCTCGTGCTCGGGCCGGGCCCCGTCGGCCTCCTCGCCGCGCAGGTCGCGCGCGCTGCCGGCGGCAGCGTCCACGTTCGCGGGACGCCACGGGACGACCGCCGCCTCGCAGCGGCGAGGGAGCTCGGCTTCGAGACCTCGACGACCGAAGACGGCCCGGTCACGGCCGACGTCGTCGTCGAGTGCTCGGGCAGCGAGGCGGGCATGGGGGAGGGTCTCGCGGCCGCGCGACGGGCCGCGCGTGTCGTCCAGATCGGCCTGGCGGGGAAGCGTGTCGCGCTGCCCTTCGACCTCGTGTGCTTCCACGAGCTCACGATCACCTCGGGCTTCGCCAGCACGCCGACGTCCTGGACGAAGGCGATCGACCTCGTCGCCGGTCAGCGGGTCGAGCTCGACCTCCTGCTCACCGAGGTCGTCCCGCTCGAAGACTGGGAGCGTGCGTTCGCGGCCACCCGCTCGGCGGAGGGGATCAAGTTCGTCCTCGACCCCGGGTAGTGCCTCAGACGACGTAGGGCCGGAGCGCGTCCCGCGCGAGCAGGAACCCACGCTTCACGAGCTCCTCGTCGCCCTCGAAGCGGCGATCCTCGTGCTCGATCGAGAGGACGTGGTCGTACCCGACGGCGTAGAGCGCGGCGGCGAAGCGATCCCAGCGCACCTCGCCGAGCCCCGGCAGGCGGGGAACCTGCCAGCCGATCCCGCCCGACAGCGTTCCGTGGCGGTACAGGCCGTCCCGCCGCACCTCGAGATCCTTGGCGTGCGCGTGGAAGATCCGGTCGGCGTAGTCGTAGACCACGCGCTCGTAGTCGATCATCAGCCAGACGAGGTGCGACGGGTCGATGTTGAGGCCGAAGTTCTCGGCCGGGATCGTCGAGAACATCTCGTCCCAGATCGCGGGCGCGTAGGCCAGGTTGTTCCCTCCCGGCCACTCGTCGTAGCTGAAGATCATCGGACAGTTCTCGATCGCGATCTTCACGCTCCGCTCGCCGGCGTGGTCGACGAGCGGCGGCCAGACCTCGCGAAAGCGCTCCAGGTTCTCCGGCAGCGGCCGGTCCTTGTCGTTTCCCACGAAGGTGCCCACGATCCCGACGCCGAGCCGTTCCGCGGCGTCGATCACCTTGCGCAGATGGTCGTTGACCTCCCGACGGTGCGAGTCGTCGGGGTGCAGGTTGTTCGGGTAGTAGGCGAGTGCCGAGATCGTCAGTCCATGGCGGTCGAGGAGCTCGTGCACGTCGTCAGGATCGAACGTCTCGACGTCGATGTGGGTCACACCGGCGTATCGGCGCCGCTCGCCGCCCGAGGCCGGCCAGCAGGCGATCTCGAGCGCCTCGAATCCCTCGCCGGCCGCCCAGGCGGCGACCTGCTCGAGCGTGAGGTCGGGAAAGGCCGCGGTCAGCAGGCCGAGCTTCACGTCGTCACCTCCACCCATCGTCGTTCACGGTTGCTGCGCGCGACGGCGTCGCCCAGCAGGTTCTCCCAGTGGCCGTCGGCGAACGTCGGATAGTCCGGTTCCACCGCAGCCTCCCCTGCGGCGACGGCGGTGTAGACCGCCCGGTAGAGCTCCTTGAACGTCTCGGCGAACCCCTCGGCATGGCCGGCGGGCAGGCCTGTACGCCTTGCCGACTCGGGTGCGAAGAGCGATGGGTCGCGAAGCAGGAGCTCGTTCGGCTTCCCGCGGTGGCCGAGCCAGAGCTCTTCGGGTCGCTCCGAGTCCCAGGCGATCGAGCTCTCCGAGCCGTCGATCTCGAACCGCAGCGAGTTCTTCCGCCCCGCGCTCACCTGCGAGACCACCAGTGACCCGCGCGACCCGTTCTCGAACCGGAGCAGGACGTGGGCGAGATCCTCCGTCGTCATGTCGGCATCCTCGCGTTCGACTTCGTCGGCGGACGCGAAGGTCTCGATCTCGCCGGTCGGCCGCCGGCGGACGGGAATCGCGGTCGCGAGGTCGGCGAGGAGCGACTCGACGCGACTTCCGATCACGAACTGCACGAGGTCGAGCCAGTGCGAGCCGATGTCGGCGACGGCCCGCAACGGGCCGCCCTTCTCGGGTTCGAGGCGCCAGTTCCAGTCGGTCGGCAGCAGCAGCCAGTCCTGGAGATAGCCCCCGTGCGCGTTCCAGACGGCGCCCACCGCGCCGTCTCCCACGAGCGCCCGGGCCTGCTGCACCTGGGGGTAGAACCGGATGTTGAAGTTCGTGCAGTGCACGAGCCCGCTCCGCTCGGCGTCCGAGAGCAGCTGCGCCGACTCGGCGGAGGTGACGGCGAGCGGCTTCTCGCAGACCACGTGCTTGCCGGCGGCGAGCGCCTGCTTCACCTGCGCGGGGTGGAGATGATTCGGCGTCGTCAGGTGGACCACGTCCACTCGCCCGTCGTCGAGCAGCTGCTCGTAGCTCTCGACGACCGGGCCCAGCATCTTCGCGCGTGCACGCTCCGGAGACGAACCGACGATGCCGACGACCTCGACTCCCAGGCGCCGCAGCGCTTCGACGTGGACGGTTCCGATGAACCCGGTTCCGACGACCCCGGCACGGAGCGCTCCGATCTCCCTCATCGCACCTCCTCTGCGGTGATCTCGATTCTCGACGTTCGTTCCTCGCCCGGCTGGAGGAACGGGAGGCTGCCGGAGGCGCGGTCGTGTGCCCGCCCGAGGACCGAGCAGTTGGCGGGCTCGATCCCGAGCGCGTAGACGCCGGGCGCGGGATCGATCCACTGCCACAGGCGCGGGAGGTTCGAGGCGACGCCCACCTGGAGTCCCAACCGCTCGTTCACGACCCTGGCGCCCGTCGCTCCGACGTGCTCCCAGACGCGCTCCGGAAGCTGCGCCGGCTCGGGCGGGGCGGTGTCCCAGCCGTGCGGCGCCGTATCGTCGTCCCGCGGTTGCACCCGCTCGGCGTCCGTGTGCAGACGCGCACCGGTGTCCCAGAGCGGCCAGCCGAGGTTCACGTGGTAGAGCACCGGCGCCTCGAGCGGCCGATCCGAGGTGTTGGCGGTTCGGTCGGCGAGCTCGACCCGGCCCGAGCCGACCGTCGTGCGGATCATGCGGTGCACCCGCAGGCCGCGAGCGTCCATGAGCCTGCCCCGCACGACGATCTCCTCGGCAGAGCGCTCCGACGTGACGTCCTCGGCCTCCAGGAAGGTGAACGTTCCGTGCAGGCCGACGTCCTCGGACGGAGCGCCGACGTTGTCGAGCCCGCACGTCGTCACGAGGCCGCCGCCCCACGAGTCGCGCCAGCCGTCCCCGCGTGCGCCTCCCTCTCCGGCGGGGCCGATCCAGGCAAGCGGGACGCCGCGGAACCAGGCGGCGCCGAGGTCGAGGCCGCGCCGAGGGTGGATGCGCAGTGCGATTCCGCCGAGAGGCCGCGCGTCGATCGCGGGGCGATCCGTCGCCAGGGCGATCTGATCGAGGTGGCCGAGGCGCTCGACGGCGATCACGGGCGAGGCAGCTCCACGTCGAAGTCGACGTCGATCCCGTAGCGGGAGCCGACGTACCGGCTCTCCGTCCACTCGAGCGGCGCACCGTCCTGATCCCGGATCAGGCGACGCTCGACGAGGAGCGGCGCACCCTTGCGCACACGCAGAAGGCGGGCGTCCTCCGCCGTGGCGGCCTCCGCGGCGAGCGCAGCGCTGCCGCTCGTCGGCACGAGGCCGGTGCTCGCTAGGGCCTCGAAGAGCGATTGCCGCTGGAGGTCGGCGTCGAGCGCCTCGCTGACCCGGTCCGCCGGGAAGATCGCCCGCTCGAGCGCCAGCGGCGTACCGTCCGCGAGCCGGACCCGACGGAGCACGACCACGCGGCGGACGCCGAGCCGGCGCGCCTCGTCGGCGCTCGCCGCCCGCTCCCGCCGTTCGAGCACGCGGGAGCTCGGGATGCGGCCCTTCCGTCGCATCTCGTCGGAGAACGAGAGGATGTGGCCCGCGGTCCGGTTCGCGCGCGATGCGGCGACAAAGGTCCCCCGGCCCGGGACGCGGTAGACGAGGCCGTCCTGGACGAGGCGCTGTACCGCCGCCCGCGCGGTCATCCGCGAGACACCGAACTCCTCGCAGAGCTGTGCCTCCGAAGGGAGTGCGGCATCCGGCTCGAGCGCGGCCACTCGCTCGCGCAGCGACTGCTCGATCGCGTAGTACCGCGGCGTGAAGTCGGTCATGCGTCGGCGGCCCAGCGGGCGGGATGGTGGAGGGGCAGACCGCGCAGGTCGGTCTCCACCAGTGCGAGGTGCCACCGGCCGAGGTTCGCGGAGACCAGGCGGTCGAGCTCGGGTCCGCAGAAGGCGACGTTCGTCGGCGCGCCGAGGAGGGTTCCCTGCGGATCCTCGGCCACGAGCTCCACGTTCCCCGCCGAATCGAGGTGCACGATGCGATCCGGCCGGTAGCAGGAGATGACCACTCCCCCGTCGGCCGAGAAGGCGATGCCGTCCGGCACCGTGCCTTCCAGCCTCGTGACTTCCTCGACCTCGGTCGTCTCGAGGTCGACGCGGTTCACGGTCGGCCGCTTGCTCTCGACGATCCAGAGGAAGCGACTGTCGGCCGTCACGGCACAGCCGTTCGGGAAGTCCGCGAGCGCGGTGGTCAAGACCTCGAGCTCCCCGTCGGCCGAGAGCCGGAAGACGCGACCGTCCTGCGCACCCCACGATCCGGAATCGGCGAAGTAGAGCGTCCCGTCGGAGGCGAACGCCGGATAGTTCGGAAACCCGAGGCCGTCCCGGAGCGTCCGAACGCCGCCGTCCTCGAACACGTACAGCGATCCCATCAGGCCGGAGCAGAGCGCGAGACGGCCGCGGCCGTCCACCGCCAAGCCGTGAAGGAAGCCCGGCGCGCGCGCCACCTCGTCTGCCCGCCGCTCGTCGAGGTCCACGCGATAGAGCTGGCCCGCCTCGCCGCCCGCCCACACGACGCCGGCGAACGGATCCCAGCACACCCCCTCCGGATGGTCGAGTCCGTCGACGAGCGTCTCAATCACGGGCGTGACCGACCGCGCCGTTGATCGTCAGGCCGCCGTCGACGATCAGCTCCTGGCCGGTGACGTACCGCGCGGCGTCCGAGGCGAGGAAGAGGACGACGTCGGCGATCTCGCCGGCGTCACCGATCCGGCCGAGCGCGATCCGTTGCTCGTAGTTGCGCCGAACCTCGGGCGTGTAGGCGTTCGCGTTCAGGGGCGTGTCGACGGCGCCGGGAGCCACTGCGTTGACCGTGATGCCGGCCGGGGCGAGCTCGAGCGCCAGCACCTTGGTCAACCCGACGATCGCGCCCTTCGCCGCCGTGTAGGCACCGAGACCCGGGACGGCGAGGACGTCGGCCGCGGACGTGATGTTGACGATCCGCCCTCCGCTCGTCTGCGTGAGCATCTGGCGGGCGGCCGCACGCGCGCCGTAGAAGTACCCGTGGAGGTTGCCGCGGAGCAGGCCGTGCCAGTCCTCGTCGCTCGTCTCGACCAGCGGACGTACCAGCAGCCGCGCCGCGTTGTTGACCCAGACGTCGATCCCGCCCCAGGCGTCCACGACGCGCTCGACGAGGCCCTCGACGGCCTCGCGATCGCCCGTGTCGCCGTGGACGAAGATTCCCTCGACCGGCGAGTCGCCCTCCAGCGAGATGCCGGCGACGCGGGCTCCGGCGCTCCCGAAGGCCTTCGCGATCCCCTCGCCGATGCCGCTGGAGGCGCCGGTGACGACGACACGCCGGTCGCGTACGTCGTAGGCGGCGGACACGGCGTGACTGTATAGCTGTCTAGACGGGAGGGCAATAAGCTGCGGGCGTGAGGCTCGGCGTCTCGGCGGCGGTCGTGGACGGCGCGCTCGTCCCGGGCGACGTCGCGCTCGACGACGGCCTCGTGACCGCGGTCGGGGTCCCGGGGCGCGGAGCGGGCACGGCCGTGCCGGGATTCGTCGACCTGCAGGTGAACGGCTACGGCGGCGCGGATCTCCTGACCGAGCCTGAGCGGTGGCGCGAGGTGGACGCGCTGCTCGCCGAGATCGGGGTGACAACGTGGCAGCCGACCCTGATCTCGGCCGAGCCGGAGCAGACAGTGCGGGCGCTCCGTACGATCGAGCTGGGCGTGCACCTCGAGGGCCCGTTCCTGGCCCTTCCCGGCGCGCATCCGCGGGAGTGCCTCCGCTTGCCCGATCGGGCGCTCGCGGAGACGTTTCTCGCGACCGGTCGGGTCGCGAGCGTGACAATCGCTCCCGAGCTGCCCGGCGCGGCCGAGCTGATCGAGAAGCTGCGGCGGCACGACGTCGTGGTCTCGCTCGGGCATTCCGCCGCGGACGCCGCCACTGCCCATGCGGCCTTCGACGGCGGCGCGCGCACGGTGACCCATCTCTTCAACGTCATGCGGCCGTTCGCACACCGGGATCCGGGCCTGGCCGGCGCGGCGCTCGCCCGCGAGGACGTGGTCGTCCAGCTGATCTGCGACGGCGTGCATCTCGCGGACGAGACGGTGCTCCTGGCCTGGCGCGCCGCGCGAGGCCGTCTCGTCGTCGTCAGCGACGCAATCGCCGCGGCCGGCCTCGGCGACGGGCGCTACCGACTGGGCGCCACGGACGTCGAGGTCGAGGACGGCGTCTCGCGAACGCGGGACGGGGCCCTCGCCGGCGGCACGAGCAGCGTGCCCGCCGCCGTGCGGCGACTCGCCGCGCTCGGCGTGCCGCTGGCCGAAGCGGTCGACGCCGGCACCCGGGCGCCGGCGAGGTTGCTCGGTCGATCGGACGTGGGCACCCTCGAGCCGGGCACTCGAGCCGATGTCGTCGTCCTCGACGACGATCTTCGGGTCACCCGAGTTCTCCGCGGCGGGATCTCCGTAGGCTGAGTCTCGATGCCGCACGAGGCCATCCGCACGACGGTCGTGGGCAGCTACCCGTTCCCCGGCTGGCTCGAGCTCGCAGGCGGTCATCTCGACGAGCTCGGGCCGGACGACCGCGAGGAAGCGGTGCGCGATGCGGTCTGGGCCGCCG
>DASTCG010000031.1:0-32315 GCA_035711385.1 Gaiellaceae bacterium | reverse complement strand
TCTCCACCGCCGCCCGTGAGGGCAAGCCGACTGCCAGGACGTCGCCGAGCCAGCAAGAGCCGTCCTGAGCGAGGAGTGACCCGGACAGAATGAGCCTCTCGCGGTCGCTTGCGTCGACGAGGAGGCCCTCCGGAGCATCGTCGGTTCCCGACCTTCCATGGCAGACCACGAGGAAATGCTCCGCTCCGTGGTCGCCGCTGAACTCCCACATCGTGCGCCCCAGCAGGTTCCGAAAGCGCCGGATCGTCACCTCGCCGTAGACGCCTGCCTGGTAGTTCGGCTCCTCGAAGGCAAAGACCCGTGCCTCCTCGGCGCCGGGGAGGTCGACGATGTGCATGCTCCCGGTCGGTGTCGTGCCGTCCTCGGCGAAGGTCGGACCTCGCGCGATCATCCGCTCGGCGTAGGCGTCCATGAACGACCAGTGGGCCTCGGTGAGCTCGTCTCGAAGCGCGCCCGTACCCGGCCTGTCCCGGCAGTAGAAGAAGTACTCCATCAGCCTGGGCGGTCGAACCCGGCGCGCGCGAGCTCGACCGCCTCGCGGGCGTGGCAGCCCTCGAGGTGGTCGTTCACGAGCCCCATCGCCTGCATGAATGCGTAGACGGTCGTCGGGCCGACGAACCGCCAGCCCCGACGCTTCAGGTCCTTCGCGAGGGCCAGTGACCCCGGCGTCTGGGCCATCGCCTGGAGGTCCTCCCAGCTGAGTCGCTTCGGCCTGGACTTCGGGTCGGGCTCGAACCGCCAGACGAAGGCCGCGAGCGAGCCTTCCTCGTCGACGAGCTCCACTGCGCGCTGCGCGTTGTTGACCGCGGCCTCGATCTTGCCGCGGTGGCGGACGATGCCGGCGTCGCCGAGCAGCCGCTCGACGTCGCGCTTGCCGAAGCGCGCGACCTGCTCGAAGTCGAACCCGGCGAACGCCTGTCGGAAGTTCTCGCGTTTCCGGAGGATCGTCAGCCAGGAGAGGCCCGACTGGAAGCCCTCGAGCACGAGCTTCTCGAAGAGGCGCCGGTCGTCGTCGACGGGGAAGCCCCACTCCGTGTCGTGGTAGGCGCGGTACTCCTCCGGCGACGCGCCCCAGAAGCAGCGATTGAGGCCGTCCTCGCCCTCGACGAGCCGGTCGCTCAGCCGAGCGCTCCCTTCTTGGTCAGCCAGGTCATGACCTCCACGGACATCCGGCCGGCCCGGACCGACGGATCGCCCTCGGCGATCAGCCGCTTCGTCTCCTCGACGCTCGTGCGGTAGAGGGAGAAGCCGCGCTTCGTCTCGTCCTCCTGGTCGCGGAACGGCCCCGAGAGCAGCATGTGGCCGTCGTCCCGCATCCGGTCGAGGAACCGCAGGTGGCCCGCCTGCAACTGCTCCAGCACGTCGTCGCCGAGCTCGTCGGCGCGCGGCCCGCGGCGCAGGAGAACGAACGTGTAGCTCTCGAGCTCCACGGCTACCAGCCTACGGGGATGTACGCCTCGTACAGCGCGACGGCGCCGTCGCGTGCGACCAGGCGGCCCCCAACGCCGCAGCGGGGGCGGCCGTAGACGGCGAGCAGCCGCACGCCGAGCTCGGCGAGATGGCGGGCGTCGGCGCACGGACGCAGCTCGCGCAGCTCGCGGTCCGCCGCCTTCGGGGCGACGGTCGAGTAGCCCGCCGGGCGCTCCCGGGGCGCCTGCATGGCGTAGTAGAGGTAGACGCTGCCCTCCTGCCGGCCCGGCCGGTACACGGGCATCTCCAGGAGCCGCCCGGCCGGCTCGCGGCGCAGGGCGGCGTAGGCGCGGTTCCCCGCGTCGGCCGCGGTCGGCCGGTAGGCGGTGACGCCCGCGCGCAGGTCGACCGCCACGAGCGCCAGCGCTGCGGCGACTGCCACGAGACCCGGCCGCCAGCGCAGCGCCCATTGGGTCCCGAACGCCGCGAGCGCGGCGATCGAGAGGCAAGAGATCGGCATCAGGCGTCCCGGGACGCGCGTCACCCCGAGGCCGGGCACCTCGTTCCAGAGCGCCTCATAGCCGGGGAGGTTCGCTCCGAGCGCGAGAAGAGCCGGGACGACGGCCCCGACGCCCAGGAGGATCCCGAGCCTCGTCCGCCGTTCCAGGACGAGGCCGAGGAGCGCCAGGAGCGGAACGAGCCAGCCCAGGAACACGAAGGGCTCGAGGCCGTGGCGCTCGTGGCGCGAGACGAGGTCGGCGAGCTCGGCCGAGTAGCGCTCGACCGAGTCGAAGGATCGAGAGCTGCCGATCGAGCCGCGGATCGAGGTCGCCCAGACGAGCAGCCCCGCTCCCGCCGCTCCGGCCGCCGCGATGCCGGCCCAGCGCCGGTCGCCTCCCCGCAGCAGCGCGTAGGCGAGCACGAACGGAATCGCGCCGAGCGCGAGGTGAACCTGCCCCGAGAGCGGAATCGACACGAGCGCGACCGCGGAGAGCCAGTACCACCGCCGCTCCCAGGCCCAGAGCGAGAGCGGGAGCAGCATGGCGATCCAGGCGGCGAGATGGCCCGCACCCGCCTGCACGGCCCGGTACGGGGCGAGCGCGAACGCGAGCCCGCCGACGAGCGAGGCCCCGGCGCCCAGGCCGAGCGACCGAAGCCAGAGGAAGGCGAGGCCGCCTGCGCCGAGGTACCCGAGCAGCACGAACAGGTTCCACGCGACGACGGTCCCGAACAGCGCCTTCAGGGGGCCGAAGACGGCGGCGAACGGCCAACCGGCGAAGTTGACGCGCGGGTCCGCCTCCGGCTGGAAGCTGTAGGGGTCGAGCCACGGCTTCGCGCCGCGCCGGAGCTGGTGGCCGGGCAGCCAGAGCTGCCACGCGACCTGCAGGTGGTCGCCCGGGGCGGCTGCCCCCGGCCGACCGCGGAGCCCCTCGGCGAGGAAGTCCGATCTCGCGTCCTTCAGCGCCGGCCAGGTCGAGACGAGGCCTGCAGCGAGGAAGAGCGCTACGACGACTGCGACAAGGCCCGCGCGGCCGCCAGCAGCTCGTCCACGTCCGGAACGTCGCCGTCCTCGTAGGCCCATGCGCCGCGGACCGTACCCTCGGTGTCGACGAGGAAGGCGGTGCGGCGCGCCACGTCGCGCATCCCGCGGTACTCGCGGGCGATGCCGAAGCCGCGCACGACGTCGGCGTTCCAGTCCGAGAGCAGCGGGAAGGTCAGGTCGAGCGCCTGGATCCAGGCGACGTGCGACCAGGCGGAGTCGCGCGAGGCGGCCATGACCCGCACCCCTGCCTGCTCGAAGTCCCTGCTCCTGTCACGCAGGAGCTCCATCTCGTTCGTTCAGGTACTCGACCAGTCGAAGAGGTAGAAGACGAGGAGGATCGGCCCCTCCGAGACGAGGTCGTGGAGCGACACGCCCTCCCGGGGCGCAAGCCACGCCTGGACGTCGGGGATCCGGTCGCCGCTCGCGAGCACGGCGCGACTCTACTAGGTGCCCCTCCAGGCAATGCACGCCGGCAGCATCACCTGCAGGGGCACTAGCCGCAGCACCAGCCTTCGATCCGGGGGAACGCCCCCGTACCGGTGCCGCCCGGGTCGAACTGGACGGCGAGGCTCGACACCGCCTTGATCTTCTCGACATCCGTCGAGCGGATGAAGAGCCACTGGTCCGCGCTCTCCCAGCCGAGCAGGAGCCAGCGTCCGGCGGGATCCCAGGCGACGTCGCCGAACGCGCCCTTGCCCTCGAAGACCGGCTGCTGCCGCCTGAGCGTGTCCGCGTCGACGATCAGCAGCTCGCTCCGGCCCGCTCGGCTCCGAACGAGCGCGATCCGGTGGTCGTCCGGCGCGAAGGCGGCTGCCCGGAACGCGCCAGGCAGCGGCAGCGACTGCAGCCGCCGACCGGCCGGGTCGTACACGGTGAGCGCGAACCGGCTCGGTGACAGCGGCACGGCGACGAGGAGACGGGTCCCGTCGGCGGACCACTCGAGCTCGGCGGGCGTCGCCCGGAGCGGCGTGGCCCAGGCGGTCTCGCCTCCTTCGACCCGAACGACGGTGAGCGACCGTTGCGGCGTCACGTAGGCGAGCACGTGCTCCTCGCCCGGGAGCCAGGCGGGCGCGACCGCCGCCGCCGGGCCGATCCTCCGGTCACCCGTCTTGTCGCCGGCGACGACCCGGAGGTTCGAGCCGCTCAGGTAGGCGATCCGGAAGCCGCTCGGCGACCAGCGCGCGTCGTGCACCCGCGGCCGGGCGAGCGTCCAGCGCACCTCGCCGCTCGGCCGGATCGCGACGAGCTGGCTGCGCGTGGAGACGACGGCGTGGAGGCCCCTCGGCGACCACGACGCCTCGTCGTAGTCGCCCAGCCGGCGCTTCGAGCCGTCCGCCTCCACGACCCACACGCCCGTCGGCGCAGTCACGAGGATGCGGCCGGCGGCCGGCAGCGAGAGCAGCGCCGGCTTCGCCTTCGGGACTCCCTCGACGACCCGCTCCCTCCCGATCGCGTCCCTCACGTTGTCGATCACGGCGCGGCCGGGCGGGCTGAGGACGGCGGCGAGGAGCGCGACCGCCACGGCGGCCGCGGCGAGGGGCCGGGCGTGGCGCTTCGGCCAGGGCGTCGGCACCCGCTCGTCGAATGCGGCGCGCGCGAGCTCCCACGCCCGACGTTGCGCCCAGAGCTCGTCGGGCGGTTGCACGCCGAGCAGGGCCCTGCGGAGCTCCCGCTCGGTCACAGCGTGTCCTCCTCGACCTCGAGCCTGTCGGCGAGCGCGTCGAGCCCCCGCCGGA
Source organism: Gaiellaceae bacterium (assembly GCA_035711385.1). GTDB lineage: Bacteria > Actinomycetota > Thermoleophilia > Gaiellales > Gaiellaceae > JACDAN01. The sequence continues at coordinate 27,626 of DASTCG010000031.1, read as the reverse complement.
GCCGGGAGTTGACGGTGCCCCGCGGCAGCTCCAGCATCCGCGCGATCTCGCCGGGCGTGTACTCGAGCAGGTGGCGGAGGACGATCACCGCGCGATGTTCGGGCGAGAGCTCTGCGAGCGCGGCGAGGATCGGCGGGGAATACGGAGCGCCCTCGTTCGGGTCGGCCGCCGCGAGCCCCAGCGCGGGCTCCCCGACCTCGGCCCGAAGCGCCCGCGCACGGGCCCAGTCGATCGCACGGTTGACGACGATCCGGTGGAGCCAGGGTCCGAACGGTCGGGTGCGGTCGAACCGGTCGAGCGTCCGGATGGCGGAGAGGAACGCCTCCTGGGCGATGTCCTCGGCGGCGGCGCCGTCGTGCACCACGAGGAACGCCGCCCGGTACGCCCGCGGCCAGTGGTCCTTGAACAGCGCTTCGAGGTCCGGCAGCGAGCCCGCCTGGGCCCCGGCGATCCAGCCACGCTCGTCGGCTCGCAGGCCCGCCATAGCGCGCTTGGCATACGCGCGGGATCGGCGTGGAGGTCCATCGCCGGAGGTACGAAGCTCGTCCGAATCGAGGTCCCTGGCGGGCCGAATCCTCATGGGCAGAGTCTGAGCGGAGATGCGGCGGTCAGCCAGTGGCGGCCGTGTTGCCGCCCTCCTCGGTGGCGTCCGCGATCTCGCGCGCCACCTCGACGATGTCGCGGTTCGCGTTGTAGACGCGGAGCTGGCGGTCGGCGCCGTTGCCGCGGCGGAGGATCTCGGTGATCCCCTCGAGCTCCCGGTCGGAGCCGAGCTCGCGCGCATGCGGCTCGATGTCGTCGAGACGGCGCCGGACGAGCTGGGAGACGGGAACCCGGTTCCGGTGGCCGGTGGAGAGATCCATGATCGGCGCCTCGAGCCCGTAGCGGACGGCGAGCCACTTGTTCTCGCTCGTCAGGATCCGGTGGTAGCTGGGGACGCCCTCGGTCTCGGCGAGCTCGCAGTAGTACTTCACGAGCGCCTGGCACATCGCGGCGATCGAGACGGCGTCCTCGACGCGGGTCACGCAGTCGCAGATGCGGATCTCGACCGTGCCCAGTCGCGGGTGGGGGCGGATGTCCCACCAGATGTGCGTGTAGTCGGCGATGCAGCCGGTCTTCTCCAGCTGGCCGACGACCTCTGCGTACTCGGTGTAGTCGCGGAAGCGCGGCGGCGGGCCGGATCGGGGGAAGGCCGCGAAGATCGGCTGCCGCGTCGAGGCGAGGCCCGTCGGCTCGCCGCGCCAGAACGGCGAGCTCGCCGAGAGGGCGAGCAGGAGCGGCAGGTCGTTCAGCACCCCGTTCACGACGTGGATCGCCTTGTCGGGATCGTCCACGGCGACGTGGACGTGGAGCCCGAAGATCAGCTCCCGGCGGGCCACGTACTGCATCTGGTCGACGAGCGTGCGGTAGCGGTCGCGGGAGGTGATCCGCTGCCGCTCGAAGAGGCTGAACGGGTGCGTCCCGGCGGAGCCCATGCGAAGGCCGTGCTCCGACGCGATCGCGCCAATCGCCGACCGGAGCCGCCGCAACGCGTGGTCGGCCTCGCCGGCGTTGCGGCACACCGGGGTCGCCACCTCGATCGTCGACTGCATCAGCTCCGGCTTCAGCCGCGCCTCGTCCTCGTGGCCCACGAAGGCGGCGAGGATCGTGTCGATGCGCTGGACGAGGTCGAAGCTCTCCGCGTCCAGGAGCATGTACTCCTCCTCGACGCCGATCGTGTACGGCTCGCCGTCCCCGAACCGGTGGTCGAGCACGCTGCCCGCGGGCTCGGCGCCCTCGATGCCGGTGATCGACGGCGGCCAGGCCTGCTTCACGCCGCCTCCCCGTCCTGGATCACGGCGAGCGCGTCGATCTCCAGGAGCCACCTCGGGTCGACGAGGGCGGGAATGAGGATCGTCGTATTCACGGGCCGGATGTCCGCGAAGACCTCGCCGTGCGCCAGCGCGACCTCGTCGAACACCGAGGGGTCGACGAGGTAGATGCACGTGCGGACCACGTCCTCCGCCCTCGCTCCCGCACGCTCGAGCGCCTCGAGGATGATCCGGAGACAAAGTCGCGTCTGCTCGTAGCCGCCCTCCGGCGGATCGCCCTCGGGCGGGATCGGCGCCGTGCCCGCGACGTAGACGTGGTTTCCGGCGACGACGGCGCGCGAGTAGCCCATGATGGCCTCGTACGGTGAGTGGCCGGCGATTCGGCGGTGCGGCACCCGCCTAGTATCCGCCGCCGTGGACGTCATGCGCCAGGTGGACGCGTGGCCTGCCGAGACCGTCGCCGTCGGCGCGGTCTCGAACGGCGAGCGCGTCGCGACCCACGGCCCATCGGAGCGCGAGCTCCGCTGGGCGTCGGTGACGAAGCTCGCGACGGCGCTCGCCGTCCTCGTCGCCGCGGAGGAGGGGACGGTCGACCTGGACGAGCCTGCCGGGCCGCCTGGGTCGACCGTCCGCCACCTGCTCGCGCATGCGTCCGGCCTTCCATTCGAGGGCCGCGGGCCGATTGCCCGCCCGGGAACCCGCCGGATCTATTCGAACGCCGGCTTCGAGGTGCTCGCAGAGTTCGTGGAGGAGAAGGCCCAGATGCGCTTCGCGCGTTACCTGGGCGACGGCGTCTTCGAGCCGCTCGGAATGCGGGCGCGGCTCGAGGGCTCGGCCGGCGCGGGCGTGCGCGGGACGCTGGACGACCTGATCCGGTTCGCGCGCGAGCTCCTCGAGCCCACGCTGGTCGCGCCCGAGACGCTCGCCGAGGCGACGACCGTGCAGTTCCCTGGTCTCGGCGGCGTGCTGCCGGGGATCGGCCGCTTCGATCCGAACGACTGGGGGCTCGGCTTCGAGCTTCGCGACGCGAAGCAGGGTCACTGGATGGGGACGCGGGTCTCGGAGCGGACGTTCGGGCACTTCGGCGGCAGCGGCACCTTCCTCTGGGTCGACCCGGAGCGGCGCCTGGCGCTCGCGGCGCTCACCGACCTCGAGTTCGGCGACTGGGCGCTCCAGGCCTGGCCGAGGCTGTCGGACGACGTCGTCGCGGCCTCGGCGCCTCGGTAGTTTCCCCGGAGGGCCACCGGGCGGCCCTCCCGGATGCCGCCCGCCCCGCGCCGGGACTACGATCGGCGCGATGATCGACATCCGCCATCTTCGCCTTCGCCGACGGGAGTCGCTTCCGCGGAGGGCCTGGAACCTCGCCGGCCGGATCGCCATCGACGTCCTCGCCGCCACGGTGATCGCCCGGCGCTTCTGGCGCCACCGGCCGCCGCTGCTCGGCCGCTGAGGCCGACGGATCGCGCCCGCCCGGCATCGGTACCCGGCCCCTGGGAAGTCGGGGGATCCACCGACGCGGCATTGCTCCCCCTGTCGGACACTCCAGGTGGAAGGAGGTGACAGGGATGGCGACCATGAGCGAGCATCGGACCGCGGAGACACACGCGGTGAGCGGCTGGGCCACGGGATTCGCCGCCTTCGCGGGCGTCGTGATGATGATCGTCGGGTTCTTCCACGCGATCACCGGCCTCGCCGGGATCATCGACGACGACTTCTACGTCGTGACGCAGAACTACGCGTTCGACGTCAACGTGACGACGTGGGGCTGGATCCAGCTCGTGCTCGGCGTCGTCGTGCTCTTCGCCGGGTGGGGCATCCTCTCGGGTGCCACCTGGGCGAGGATCGTCGGGATGATCGTGGCGACCGTGAGTGCGGTCGCGAACTTCTTCTTCATCCCGTACTACCCGGTGTGGGCAGTGCTGGTCATCGCGCTCGACATCGCGATCATCTGGGCACTGGCCGTCTACACCAGCGACGAGCCAACTCGCGCCTACTAGCTCGTAAGAACGCGGGGCGGCGGGGGCCGAGCGGCCGGCCTCGCCGCCCGGCGACTCTTAGCGTCTGACGCGGAGAGTGGCGTGCATGCCGCGCTCCCGGTGGCCTGCGACGTCGCACCAGAGGCGATAGCGGCCGGGCCGCACTCGGAGCGAGAGTGTCGCCCGCTGGCCCGGCAGGATCGTGCGCAGCCGCCAGCGGCGCGTCCCGCCGACGCGCCTGACGACGAGGTCGTGGTCGTCCTCGCCGTAATTCACGAGCTCGATCAGCACCGGTCCCTGACGCACGGAGAGGCGCGAAAGCCGGTACTCGTATTCGAGCGCGCTCACTTGGACACGCGCGGGTGCGCGCGCCGCGAGCACCGGGTGCGTGGCGGCAATCACCGCCAGCGCGGTCAGCCCGGCGAGGGCGGCGGCCCTCACTTGACGAGCTGCAGGCGCCGGTACGCCTTCGCGTTCGGGATCGCCGCGGCCGCGTCGAAGTCGAACCACTGCTCGAGCAGCGAGGTGTAGACGCTCCGGAAGTCGACGGTCGCCTTGAGGTTTCCCTCGCGGTCGAGTGCGTCGCGAAGCCGAGGCAGCTCGCCGATCATCTGGCCTCGGGCGCGGGCACCCATCAGCATCCCGATCCCGGCTGCCCCGTGGTCCGTGCCGAGCGAGCCGTTCTCCTCGGCTCGCCGGCCGAACTCCGACCAGACGAGCGTGAGCACGCGGTCGGCGAGCCCGCGCGCCTCGAGATCGCGCTGGAAGGCGAGCAGGCTCTCGCCGGTCAGCTTCAAGCCCTCGGCCAGCTGGTCCGGCTGGTCGTCGTGTGTGTCGTACATGCCGTAGGCCCGGAGCGCCACGCAGCGGAGCGGAAGGCCCGCGCCGAGCATCGCCGCGAGCCCGGCGAGCCGCTGCGGGAAGCTGCTGCGTGCCTTCGGGTAGGCGACCGGGCTCGTCACGCCGCCGCTGCCGTTGAAGGGCGCGAGCTGGAGGCGGAGCCGGTGTGCCTGCTTCGCGATCCCGGCCATCGACGCGAGCGCCCTGTCGCGGGATCCGCGGGCGGCACCGAGCGGCGCGAGCGTCTCCAGCAGCTCGGTCTCGACCTCGCCCCAGACGCCCGGCGCCCAGAAGCGGTAGCCGTCGGCCCCGCGGAGCGCGGCGACCGGCGCGCGCCGCGTCGCGAGCGGCGGTGCGAGCTCGCCGTCGAGGCTCAGCCCCTGGAGCGGGTTGTCGGCGCGCCCGGCCCGGTCGAGGTAGCGGCCCATCCAGCCCGTGTTCAAACGGGTGCTCGTCGCGCCGACCTCCCAGTAGTGGCGCGAGGTGAAATGGGACTGGTCGGCGTCCGTGTAGCCGATGGTGGGGAGGACGGTGAGCTTTCCTTCGAGGTGAAGCGTCCGGAACGCGGCTGCGCCGGGATGCCAGCGCAGCCTCGTGTCCTCGGTGAAGACGAGGCTCGAGTCGGGGAGGGCGAGCTTGGGACGGAGCCGGCGGTAGTCGGGATCGCCGACCGGCGCGAGCAGCGAGAGCGAGTCCGCGCCGCCGTCCAGGAAGACGCTGACCAGCACCGGCTGCGAGGGCGCCGCCTCCGCCGCCGCCAGCACGCCTTCCTCGAATCCCGGCAGCGGGAACGCTCCCGCGCCGTAGACGGCGAGCGCGAGGCCCGAGGAGCGAAGCAGCAGCTCTCGGCGGTCGAGGCCGGTCCCCGCCGGAAGCGGCATGCCCGGCTCGATCACCGGCAGGCCGGACCCCGCCTCGGCGACTGCCCGGCGGAGGAGCGACGAACGCGAGAACTCGTTGCAGCAGCGGCTCATGTGGACCTCAGCACGTCTGCATGTCGGGGGAGACGGCAATCAGGTGGCGGAGCCCGTTCTCGACCAGCGCGGGATAGCTCTTCCGCTTCCAGCTCGAGTTGGCCCGGCCGAGGCCGCGGCGGGCGTACCCGTGCAGGACGCGGCGGGTCCCGCGGGAGAGCGGCGGGTTGCCCCAGAATGCCAGCGCCCGGTCGAGGAGCTTGTCCGCGTCGAACGGCGCCTGCACCTTGCTCGGGTCGAGCGCCGCCGGCCTCGTGACCCGGCCGGCCAGGTCCCAGCGTGCGAGGTAGCTGGCCGTGTCGAGCCAGCGGTCGTCGTTCCACCCGGAGACGTTCGGCGGGTAGAAGAGCTGCTGGCCCGCGTTGGCGCAGAGCCACGTCCAGGACTCGGTGTCGATTCCCCGGCCGCAGGCCCGAAGCAGCCCGGCGGTGTAGACGACCGGAGGCTTCACCATCCGCGGGCCCTCGTACAGCAGCGGGTGCTTGAGGATCGCCTGCACGACCGGGCGCACCGCGTAGCCGCGGCGCACGTAGAGCCGCTCGAGCGCGCGCTGCGTCGAGCGGGGCGGCGGTGTCGGGATGAAGTAGCCCCAGAGCTTCGAGACGAAGAACGACGGGTGGCGCGGGTTCCTGACGCAGAGGTTGACGGCGTCGCGCCAGTCGAAGCGGCCGCGGTGCCCGAAGACGCGCTTCATACCGACGTCGTGGCGCTCCCGGTCGAAGCGGAACCGCGTCGGGCCGACGCCTTCGCGCCAGTCGTTCCGGAACCCGGTCAGCGCGCGGGCCTGCTCGCGGACGTCGCGCTCGGTGTAGCCGCGTCCGGCGCCGAGGGTGAAGAGCTCCATCAGCTCGCGCGCGTAGTTCTCGTTCGGCGACCACTTCGTGTTCTCGGTCCCCGAGAGCCAGAGCAGCATCGCGGGGTCGTGCGTGATCGAGAGCGCGAGCTCCCGGAAGTTCCCGAGCCAGTGCCGTCGGAGGAGCCCGTTCTGCCGGAGCATCAGGTTCTGGGAGCCGACGCCGTCGTTCGAGGTCGCGAACCAGTCGTGCCAGATCAGCGTCATCCGCTCCATCAGGGGACGGTTTCCGCGCACCATCCGGTCGAGCCACCAGAGGTGGTCGTGGCCCCAGGCGTCGCGGGGGGCGAGCGGGCGACCGCGCTCGTCGCGCGGGCGGGGGCCGAGGAAGCGCTGCCGGCCAGGCGCCGTGAGAACCCGGACGGCCTCGTCGAGGCTGTGCCTCGCGAGCGACCGAGCCTGACCCCGGCGGGGCCCGAAGCCGGCACGCCAGAGCAGGCGCTCGGCCTCGGCGGGCCCGAAGTCGCCACGGTAGACGGGGATGCGTGCTGCGGCGTCCTGCAAGACCTGACCCCTCTTCACGGTCAGATCGGCGACCCCTCCCGCCCCGCCGCCCCTCGAACGAGGGGTAGCGGCTCAGGGTCACCACGCGGTGGGGGCCCTAGCCCTCCGCGAAGAGCGGCCGGATGAACTCGTCGAACGTCTCGCGGTCGCAGCTGGCGACGGTCACGAGCGTCATCGGCGAGACGGAGGCGGTGCGCGGGACGTCCATCGTCAGCGCCACCTCGCCGAAGTAGTCGCCCGGCTTCAGGATCCGGCGGAGGCCGCGGTCGGCCTGCGTCACCGAGCAGAGCCCGTTGAGGATCACGTAGAAGCGATCGCCGTCGTCACCCTCTCGCATGATCGGCTGGCCCGGGCCGATCTCCTCGCGCCGCATCCGCTGGGCCAGCCGGGTCAGCAGCTCCCCCGGAAGCTCGGAGAGGAGGCCTACGCGCGACAGCTCGGTCACGGAGGCGGGAACGTGTCTCAAGGCTCGTGAATCGGCTCGGAGGCCGGATCGTCGCGCACGGCCCTATTGTTGCGATCCGTGGGCGAGCTGGACGTGTGGAGGCACTGCCCGGTCTGCGCGGCGGCGCTGGAGCCGGAGGACGGGAAGGCGGAGTGCCGGGAGTGCGGCTTCGTCCAGTACGCGAACCCGAAGCCGACTGCTTCCGCCCTCGTCCTCGGCGACGACGGCCGGATCCTCTTCAGCCGGCGTGCCAAGGATCCGGCCGCCGGGAAGCTCGACCTCCCTGGCGGCTTCGTCGAGGAAGGCGAGCACCCGCTCGACTGCCTGCACCGGGAGCTGCGCGAGGAGGCCGGGATCGGGCTTCGCGACACCGAGTTCGTCGGCGTCTTCATGGACTGGTACCGGGTCGGGTCCCGGGAGGTCTCGACGCTCAACCTCTACTGGAGCGCGCGTGTCGCGGACGGCCGGCCCGAGCCCGCGGACGACGTCACCGAGCTCCTGTTCTTCGCGCCGGACGAGATCCCGTGGGACGAGGTCGCTTTCGGGCACATCGCCGACGTCGTCTCAGCCTGGCGCGGGGACGAGCACCCGTAGCGCCAGCGCGTCGATCCTGAACTCGAGCGGCGTCTCGAAGTCGGCCGGCTCGCCGTCGACGGCGGCGTTGATCCGGTGCCGCGCCGCGTCGATCGTCAGCGACGTGCACGCCCGCTCCTCCCATTCCGACACCCGCCAGCCGTGCGCGAGGTACAGGTGGAGCCGTCCCTCGTCGAGTCGCTCGCGCTCGCCGAGCGAGAAGAGCTCGAGCCGGTAGGCGTTGTTCGAGACGAGTGCGACCTGCGCCTCCACGGGCTCGCCGTCGATGGTCAGGCCGAGCGAGTCGCGGTTCGCGAGGGTGAGCAGAAGCGCGCGCAACCGGGCGAAGGCGTTTCGTCGCCGCCGATGGCGCTCGCGGCGGTGGACGAGCGCTGCGTAGGCGCCGAGGCTCACGTTGTTGAGGAAGACGCTGTCGCGGATCCGGCCCACATCGATCCGGCGCTCGGTGCCCCGAAAGGCGTCGAGCGCGGCGATCGGATCGTCGCGGTCGAGGCCGAGGTCGCGCGCGAAGTGGTTCCGCGTCCCGAACGGCACGCAGACGAACGGGAGGGCTCGCTCGATCGCCACCTGCGCGATCGGCGCCAGCGACCCGTCGCCGCCCGCGATGCCGAGCGCGTCGGCGTCCGCGGAGCGTGCGAGCTCCGCGGCGTCTTCGTGCTCGCCGACGATCCGAACGACGATTCCGCGCTCCCGCGCGGCCTCGCGAAGCTCGTCCGCGCTCGGGGAGTCGTCCCCCGAGCGCGGGTTGATGAGGAGAAAGCCGGCTACCCGGTTCCGTTCTCGGCCAGGCCGAGCTGGCGCTCGAGGGCGCCCTTGGGCTGCGCGCCGAGCGCCGCGGCTGCAGGCTCGCCGCCCTTGAAGAGGACCATCGTCGGGATCGAGGCGATGCCGTAGCGCTGCGCGATCGCGGGCTGCTCGTCGATGTTGATCTTCACGAGCTTGAGCTCGCCCTGCCGCTCATCGGCGATCTTCTCGAGGATCGGCGCCACCATGTGGCACGGCTGGCACCACTCGGCCCAGAAGTCCACGAGGACCGGAGTGTCCGAGGACAGCACCTCCTGCTCGAACGTCTCCGTCGTCACTGCCTGTGTGTCTGCCATCTAGCGGTTTCCTTTCAGCGTCAAAGAAATGTTCCGAGGAGGCTAACGACTCGCCCGGCTGGGGTGTTCCCAGGCCTCCGTAGAATCGAACACATGGCTCGACCCGCCTTTCCATCGCTGCCCGAGAAGCCTGATCACCCCGCCCTCGAGCGGGAGATCCTCGCCTGGTGGGACGAGCAGGGGATCTTCGACCGGCTGCGGGAGCAGAACACGGGCGGGCCGAAGTGGAGCTTCATCGACGGGCCGATCACCGCGAACAACCCGATGGGCGTCCACCACGCCTGGGGCCGGACGCTCAAGGACGTCTTCCAGCGCTACAAGGCGCTGCGCGGCTTCGAGCAGCGCTACCAGAACGGCTTCGACTGTCAGGGCCTGTGGGTCGAGGTCGAGGTCGAGAAGGCGCTCGGCCTCAACTCGAAGCGCGAGATCGAGGAGTACGGGATCGCCGAGTTCGCCGAGCGCTGCAAGGAGCGGGTCGCGACGTACTCGGAGGTGATCACCGACCAGTCCCGGCGCCTGGGCATGTGGATGGACTGGGACAACGACTACCACACGTTCTCGGACGCCAACATCGAGTACATCTGGCGCTTCCTGAAGGAGGTGCAGCGGCGCGGCTGGCTCTACAAAGGCCACCGCTCGACCGAGTGGTGCCCGCGCTGCGGGACGTCGATCTCGCAGCACGAGCTGTTCGCCGGCGAGTACAAGGAGCTCGACCACCCCTCGCTCTGGGTGCGCTTCCCGCTCGAGGACCGGGACGGCGAGTCGCTCGTGATCTGGACGACGACGCCGTGGACGCTCCCCGCGAACGTCGCCGCGGCGGTCAAGCCCGACGCCGAGTACATCCGTCTCGAGGACGGGAGCTGGGTCGGGCGGGAGGCCTATCCCGACGCCGAGGCGATGGCGTCCGTGAGTGGCGAGGAGCTGGTCGGCCTCCGGTACGAGGGACCGTTCGACTACCTCCCGGCCGTGGAGCGCGTGGAGCACCGCGTCATTCCGTGGGACGACGTGACGATGGACGAGGGCACCGGGATCGTTCACATCGCTCCCGGCTGCGGCGCCGAGGACTTCGAGCTCTCGCGGATCCACGACCTGCCGGTGCTCGTGCCGATCGACGAGTCCGGCCGCTTCGTCGCGGGCTACGGGCCGTTCGAGGGCTTCTCGACGGACGAGGTCGAGGACATCGTGCTCGAGGATCTCCGGCGCCGCGAGCTGCTCGTCGACTCCGGGCGGATCGTCCACCGGTACCCGACGTGCTGGCGCTGCGGCACCCCGCTCGTCTTCCGCGTCGTCGACGACTGGTTCATCTCCTGCGACGAGATCCGGCAGCCCATGCTCAACGCGAACGCGACCGTCGAGTGGACGCCGAGCTTCTACTCGAAGCGCATGGACGACTGGCTGCGGAACATGGGCGACTGGAACATCTCGCGGAAGCGGTACTTCGGCCTCCCGCTGCCGTTCTACCCTTGCGAGTGCGGGCACATGAACGTCGTGGGGTCGCGGGCGGAGTTGGAGGAGCGTGCGACCGGCGGGCTCGAGCAGCTCCGCGAGCTGCACCGGCCGTGGATCGACGAGGTGCCGATCCGATGCGAGCAGTGCGAGCGGGAGGTTCGGCGGATCGTCGAGGTCGGGGACGCCTGGCTCGACGCCGGGATCGTCCCGTTCTCGACGCTGGGCTGGCAGAACCCCGAGTGGGTCGAGGGCGGCTACGCGACCGGCGCGGCGGAGGGTCTCTCCGGCGCCGACTTGCCCGACCACGCCTACTGGGAGACGTGGTTCCCGGCCGACTGGATCTCGGAGATGCGGGAGCAGATCCGGCTCTGGTTCTACTCGATGTCCTTCATGTCGGTGACGCTCGTCGGGCGCTCGCCGTACGAGCGCGTGCTGACGTACGAGAAGCTCCTGGACGACACCGGCCGCGAGATGCACCGGTCGTGGGGCAACGCGATCGAGGCTGGCGAGGCGCTCGAGTCGATGGGCGCGGACGTCATGCGCTGGCAGTACTGCGGACAGCCGCCGACTCAGAACCTCCTCTTCGGCTACGGGCGGGCCCGCGAGATCAAGCGCGAGCTGCTGACGCTCTGGAACTCCGTCTCGTTCCTCGTCCAGTACGCGAGCATCGAGGGCTTCCGCCCGCGCTGGGGCGCGATTCCGTCGGGCGAGCGGCTGCTCGACCGCTGGCTCTCGGCGAGGACGGAGCAGTTCCTGGGCGAGGCGGAGGCCGGCTACGAGGCCTTCACGACCGTCGACGTGCTGCGTGCGTTCCAGTCCTTCGTCGACGACGTTTCAAACTGGTACATCCGGCGGTCGCGCCGTCGGTTCTACGGCGACGACCGCGCCGCATTCGAGACTCTCTGGTACGCGCTCGTCCAGGGGGTGCGGGCGATCGCGCCGGTGATGCCGTTCCTCGCGGAGTACCTGTGGCAGCGGCTGGTCGCCGAGCCGTGCGAGGACGCGCCGCAGTCGGCCTTCCTCGCCGGCTGGCCGGAGGCTCGGGACTTCGACCGCGGTTTGCTGGACGACGTCGCCGAGGCCCGGCTGCTGGTGCGCCTCGGTCACCAGGCGCGGGCGGGCTCGAGCCTCAAGCTGCGACAACCGCTTCGTCGCCTCGTCGTCCAGGGCGCAACCCTCGCCGGCGAGCACCTGGACGAGGTCCGGGACGAGCTTCGCGTCAAGGACGTCGAGCAGGGCGAGGTGGAGGCGCAGGAGCTCGTCGTCAAGCCGAACCTCCCGGTGCTGGGCCCGAAGCTCGGGAAGGAGCTGAGCGCGGTCCGGTCGGCACTCGCCGCCGGCGAGTTCGAGGAGCTCGACGGCGGCCGGTTCCGGGTGGGCGATCGCGAGCTCGGCCCGGAGGAGGTGCTCGTCGAGCGGCGGGGCAAGGAGGGCTGGGCGGTCGCCTCGGAGGACGGTGTGACCGTCGCGCTCGACACGCGCCTCGACCCCGAGCTCGAGACGGAGGGCCGCGTGCTCGACCTCGTCCACCGGCTGAACTCGATGCGCAAGGAAGCCGGACTCGAGCTGACCGACCGCATCGTCGTCACCCTTCCGACCGACCAGGCCGACCTGCTCGACCGTCACGCCGACTGGATCAAGGACGAGGTACTTGCCGTGTCGATCGAGGTGGACGGCGGCACGGGCGAGCCTCAGATCGCCAAGGCCTGACTTCAGGTCGGATCGGTTTCGGCCGACAATTGGCGCATGGACCGTCCTGAAGGAGACCGCCGCTCCGGCAGGGACCGGCGTAGCGGCGTCGACCGGCGCACGCAGCCGCAGCGCGAGACCGAGGGCGAGCGTCGCTCGGGCGTCGACCGGCGGTCGGGCAAGGACCGCCGGAAACCGCGCCCCGACGCTTCCTGAGCCGCGAAACGCCCGGAGACCCGGCGTGGGGTCAGACCCCGTGTCGATTCCGTAGCGAAACTGCTGCGGGAGTGCCACAACGAATCGGTCCGCTCCTCCTGTCGGGGCATGTTCTCGTCATGGCACGCGCCCTCCGTCTGCTCGCCGGCGAGACCGTCTACCACGTCATCGGCAAGGCAACCGGGACGGATCGCCTCTATGTCTCGGCGACCGACTACCGGCACTTCCTGCGGCTGCTGGAACGAGTGGTGCTCGGGTTTCGATGGCGGTGCTTCACGTACTGCCTGATCGGGACTCACTACCACCTGATGGTCGAGACGCCAGAACCGAGCCTGGCGCGGGGAATGCACCGCCTCAACGGCATGTATGCCCAGGCGTTCAACCGCCGCCACGAGCGATCGGGGCATCTCTTCGGCGACCGCTACTACTCCGGGCCGGTCGACGGCGAGGCTCACGCTCTCGAGCTCGTGCGGTACATCGCGCTCAACCCCGTTCGCGCTGGGCTCAGCGGCTCGCCCGCGCAGTGGCGGTGGAGCAGCTATGCGGCGACCATCGGGAACGCGACGCCGCCCGCGTTTCTGGAGTCGGAAGGGATTCTCCGCTGGTTCTCGCCGCGGCGGGAAGCGGCCATCCGGCGGTTGCGCGCGTTTGTGGAGGATTCGTTGCGCTCTCGTGACGGGGTCTGACCCCGCCGGCTAGCGCTGCGCGTCGGCCAGCGCGAGCTCGCGCCGCAGCTCGACCGGGAGGCGGAAGACGACGTCCTCGTCGACCGACTGGAACGGCTCGATGCTGTCCACGCCGCGAGCGCGGAACCAGTCGCACACGCGCTCGACGAGCTTCTCGGGTGCGGACGCGCCCGAAGTGATCCCGACGACGCGCACCGGAGCCAGCCACCTTTCGTCGATGTCCGTCTCGTCGTCGATGAGATGCGAGTCGACGCCGCCGGCCCGGGCGACCTCCACCAGGCGGTTCGAGTTGGACGAGTTGCGCGAACCGATCACGAGCAGCAGATCGACCTCGGCGAGCATGTCCTTCACGGCCCACTGTCGGTTGGACGTGGCGTAACAGATGTCGTCCCGCTTCGGTGCCCGGATGCTCGGAAACCGCCGCCGCAGCGCGGCGATGACCTCCGCCGTCTCGTCCACGGAGAGCGTGGTCTGCGTGATGTAGGCGACGCGCTCGGGGTCCACGAGCTCGAGACGCTCAGCGTCCTCGACGGACTGGACGAGCACTGTCGCCTCCGGCGCCTCGCCCATCGTCCCGACCACCTCCTCGTGCCCGGCGTGGCCGATGAGCACGATGGTGTACCCCTCGGCGGCGTACCGGCGTGCCTCGACGTGCACCTTCGTCACGAGCGGGCACGTGGCGTCCGTCGTCTCGAGGCGCCTCGCGGCGGCGTTCTCGTACACGGAGGGCGCGACCCCGTGCGCCGACAGGACGATGCGCGCGCCTTCAGGAACCTCGGTCTCGCTCTCGACGAAGATCGCGCCTCGGTCCTCGAGCTCCCGGACGACGTGGAGGTTGTGGACGATCTGCTTCCGCACGTAGATCGGCGGCCCGTGGAGGTCGAGCAACCGCTCGACCGTCTCGACGGCCCGCTCGACACCCGCGCAATAGCCACGGGGAGAAGCCAGCAACACGCGCTCGACCACCCATCCATGGTATCCAGGCGGTCTTTCCGGCTTTGAAAGATGGGCCGTTCGGCCTATTGGAATTCGCCGTTCGCGGCGATAGCTTGGCGGCACTGGGCGACGCGAACCGCGGTGCGCGTACCTGGCCACGATCCGCGGTTAGCACTGGGGAGCGCCCGCCGCACCGACCCCCCCGAGCGGCGGGCCTCCCTCGTTCTCGTCTGCCGTCGTCGTATCCTTCTGACTCCAGTGGCGGCTGTCGAGTACCTCCTGCTCGCTCTTGCGGCGGCACTTCTCCTCGCGGCCGTCGTACTGCTTCTCACGCGGCGGGAGGCAGCAACGCCGGAGCCCGCAGACCGGTCGCCCGCGGACGACGGCGAGGTGCCCTCCGCGGGTTTCGCCCGCGCACCGAACGCCGAGGCCGTCGCCCGGACGCTGGTGGAGCAGGTCGAGGCGCTCCTCGAGGTCGAGTTCACCGCCGTCGCGCTGATCAGCGAGGACAAGAAGGAGGCAAGGGGCCTCGTGGCCCGGTCGGACGGGAAGGAGGTCGACTGGTGGCAATCGGTCCGGATCGACCTCGAGCACGAGCCCTCGGCGGTCGCCAGCGCAGCGTTCGAGGCCACGCCGCTCACGATCTTCGACGTCGAGTCGTCGCCCCGGGTGCATCGCGGCCTGGCCGACCGTGTCGGCGCGAAGAGCGCGGCGTTCGTCCCGATCGTCTCCGGGTCCCGCGTGCTCGCCGTCCTCGTCGCCGCCAGCACGAGCCGTCGGCGGGCGTTCCCGCCCCAGGAGCTGGCGCGGCTCGAGGCGCTGACCGGCGAGACGGCACTGGCGCTCGAGAAGACGCACTCGGCGGCGCGGCTCCGCGAGGTCCTCGCGCGCGAGCAGCTCGTCGCGGAGATCGGCCGCCGCGTGCGGTCCGAGCACGACATCGGGGCGCTCCTCCGTGTGGCGGTGGAGGAGGTCGGGAAGGCGGCCGACGTCACCCGCTGCTACATCCGCCTCGGCGAGCTGGGGAAGCCGATGCCGATCCTGGCCGAGTGGGACGCCGACGGCGTCGAGCCGATCGGCGAGGCCTCGCCCAGCCTGCCGGTCGCGAACCTCGCGCTCCGAAAGCGCCGGACCGTTGCCTCGAACGACATCCAGCACGACCCGGCGCTGCGCGATCCCACGCTTGGCCGCGCCGAGACGCTCCAGCGGATCGGTACCAGTGCGTCGCTCGCCACGCCGATCGTCGTCTTCGACGAGATGATCGGCGTCTTCGGCCTCCATCAGAGCCGGCCGACCGAGTGGACGCAGTCGGACGTCGCGCTCGCGGAGGCCGTCGCGCGGGAGGTCGGCCTCGCGCTCCACACGGCACGCCTCCTCGAGGAGAACGAGCGCCGGCTCGAACGGCAGGCCGCTCTCGTCCAGGCCGCGCAGGTGATGACGAGCGAGCTGAACGTCGAGACCGTGCTGCAGAGGCTCGTCGTCGAGGTGACCAAGCTGCTCGACGTCCACGCCGCGGACTGCTACCTCCTCGACGCACGACGCGGCGTCCTCACGTGCGCCGCCGTGTACGGGCTCCCGGCCGACCTCGTGGAGTTCGAGTTTCCCGCCGAGAACGCCCTCGCCGGAGAGGCGATGCGCCGGCGCCGGGCCGTGGTGTCCGGCGACTACGGCGACGAGGTCGGGGCCCCGCACCCCGCGTATGACGACTTCACGGCGGCGATGGTCGCGCCGATGACATGGTGGGGAGACGCCCGCGGCGTCATCGGTGTCGGGACGCGCGACTCCGACCGTCGATTCACCGCCGAGGACGTCGGGGTCCTCGAGGCGTTCGCAAGCCTCGGCTCGGTCGCGCTGCGGAACGTGGCGAGCATCGAGCAGAGCTCCCGACAGGTGCGGATCCAGCGCGGGTTCTTCCGGATCGCGTCCGTCCTCGCGCAGCCACTCTCGCTCACGGAGACGCTGGACGCCGTGGCGCAGGCTGCAGGCGAGGCGCTCGGGGGCACGTTCGCGGCGGTGCTGATGCCGGAGGACGGACGGCTCCGGCTCGTCGGGTCGCACGAGCTGCCGGCCGGTGTGGCCGAGTTCCTCGCCGACGGGCTCAGCGCTGCCGGATCGCTGGGCGAGGTCGCGCTGCGCAAGCGCGTGCTCGCTGCGCCCGAGCTCGTCGACGACGACCGGTTCGGGGACGACTGGCGCGCCCTCGCCGAGGCCCAGGGCTTCCGCTCGCTGATCGCCGTTCCGGTCGAGGCGCCGCGGCGGGAGCAGACAGGTGTCGGGCTCGTCTTCTTCACCGAGGAGCAAGCCTTTTCGGACGACGAGATCGAGCTCGCCCACCACCTCGCCGCAGCGGCGCGTGGCGCGCTCGAGCGGGCGGAGCTCTTCGAGGCCGAGCGGCGCAATCGGGCGATCGCCCAGCAGCTGGCCCGGACGGGGACGCTCCTCGCGAGCGAGCTCGACCCGGACGCGATCCTCGAGGAGATCGTCGCGCAGGCGCCGGGCCTGGTCGGCGCCGACGCCGCGGCCGTCAGCATCCTCGAAGGCGACGAGCTGGTCGTGAGCGCAGCGCACGGCGACGACGCCGAGGGCGCGATCGGCAGCCGGGTCTCGGCGGTGGGCGAGCTTGCCGGCGAGGTCGTGCAGTCACGCGGGCCGGTCGCGGTCGGGGACGTTCGCTCTCGGCCGGAGAGCGGCTCCGACGCGCTGCTCGAGGCGGGGTACGCCGCCTATCTGGGCGCACCGCTCGTCGGGGCCGAAGGCGGTGTCCACGGCGTCCTCGCCGTCTATGCCCGGAGCCCTCGGACCTGGCGGGACGAGGAGGTCGAGGCCCTGGCCGCGCTCGCCGGCAACGTCTCCGCGTTCCTCGCGAACGCGGAGCTCTACCAGCGCGTCGTGCTCGAGCGCGAGCGCAGTGTGGCGATTCTCGGCAACGTCGCGGACGGGATCGTGGCCGTCGACCGCGAGGGCAACGTCGTGCTGTGGAACGCGGCGGCGGAGGAGATCACCGACGTGCCCGCCGCTGAGGCGCTGGGTCGCACGCCGGCCGACGTCCTCCAGCGGAACCTCGATCCCGACGAGACCTCCGAGGAGGGCCGCGGCCTGATCCAGATCCGCCGTGGGGAGGAGGAGGTCTGGCTGTCGGTCAGCGAAGCCGTCATGCGCGACCCCGCCGGCGCGGTCGCCGGGCGGATCTACGCGTTCAGGGACGTGTCCTCCGACCGGCTCGTCGAGCAGCTGAAGACGGGGTTCGTCTCGACCGTCTCGCACGAGCTCCGAGCGCCGCTCACCTCCATCTACGGCTTCGCCGAGACGCTCCTGCGCGAGGACGTGGCGTTCGGCGACGACGAGCGCCGGACGTTCCTGGGCTACATCGCGACGGAGGCCCAGCGGCTGACCGGGATCGTGGACGCGCTTCTGAGCGTCGCCCGGCTTGAGTCGGGGGACCTCGAGATGCAGGCGGCGCCGACCGACCTTCGTGAGATCGTCTCGGACGTCGTGGAGAGCGCCGAGCGGGAGCTTGCGAACGGACGCCGTCTCGTCCTGGAGATGCCGGACGAGCCGCTCGACGCGTCGGCCGATCGCGACAAGGTGCGGCAGATCCTCGCGAACCTCCTCGACAACGCGATCAAGTTCTCGCCCAGCGGAGGCACGGTGACGGTCGCCGCCCGCCGGACGCGAGACGCCGTGCAGGTGCGCGTCCTCGACGAGGGGTCCGGCGTCCCGCAGGGTGAGGAGGAGCGGATCTTCCGGAAGCTCTACCGGGCGGAGCACGCCGATCAGCCCGGGGGCGGGACCGGGCTCGGCCTCTTCATCGCACGCGGCCTCGCGAGCGCGATGGGCGGACGGGTCTGGCTAGACGCGGATGCGGGGCGGGGCGGGTGTTTCGTCTTCGAGCTCCCGCTGGAGTCGACTGAGCCGACGGAGAGTCGGGTATAGAGGCAGGCATGAGCGGACACTCGTCGATCAGAGTCCTCGTCGTCGACGACGAGGCGCCGATCAGGCTCCTGTGCCGTGTCAACCTCGAAGCGGAGGGGATGGTCGTGCTGGAGGCATCGGACGGGATCGCCGGCGTCGATGTGGCGAAGACCGAGCTGCCGGACGTGATCCTGCTGGACGTGATGATGCCCGGCATGGACGGCTGGCAGGTGGCCGAGAACCTCACCGACGACGAGATGACCAATCACATTCCGCTGATCTTCCTGACCGCGCGAGCGGAGCTTCGCGACCGGGCGAGGGGGCTCGAGCTGGGCGGCATCGACTACATCACGAAGCCGTTCAACCCGGTCGACCTCGCCAAGATCGTGGAGAAGTTGCTCGACCGCGTACGGCGCGGCGAGCGCGACGAGCTGCGGCGGGAGAAGATCGCCGAGCTGCGCATGCTCCTGGTCGAGTAGGGACTAGTGCCCCTCCAGGCAATACACGCCTGCTTCTGGCCCGCGATCACGCGGCGCCAGAGCCCACCCTCGCCCTCGCCAAGGCTGCCGGCCTTGGCCGCGGGCGAGTGCGGCCTCTGACTTGGTGCTCGCGACCCAGAAACGGGGCAGCATTACCTGAAGGGGCACTAGCCTGCGAAATCCGCGGTCGCGACGCTCGCCCCGCCGAACCCGGAGAACGTGCCGGTGGCGACGCCAACGCCGACGTAGCGGAAGCTTCGGCTGAGCATCGTCGCCCGGTGCGAGGGACTTGCGAGCCACATACGGACGAGCGCGGCGGCCGTGCCGTCGGCTCCGGCTCCCCACGCGATGTTCTCGCCCAGCGTGCGGCTGCGGGCTCCGTACCGGCGGAGGCGCCGGTACCAGTCTCCGTGGCTGAAGTCGCCCGTCCGCAGCATCGCGTTCGAGTGTGACCGGGCGGCGCGCTGGAGCGGTGCGGCGATCCGGAGGGGACCCCGGCCATTCCTCGCGCGGGCGCGGTTGATCGCGTTCAAGAGGCTGTACTCCTGGCGCGAGGCCTGTGCCTGATCGACGAGGTCGGTCGACATCGCGTCCGGCGGCGAGGCCAGAAACGCAATCCCCCCAACGATCAGGGCGAGAAGTGTGCGGCTTCTCACCACTACGGCGCGGCAGTTTGCCAGACTTCATGGACGTTGGATTGCAGGTGTAGATTTCCACGCCAATTAACGTGAGGTTTGCGCAAGTACAATTCCGCAAAGCACGACAACAGCTCCGACAGACTGGACTGGATCGAGTTGCTCCTCGAGCCAGGCGTAGGCGATCGCCGTCGCGGCAACGGGTTCGAACATCGCGAGGATTCCCGCCCGCGTCGGGCTGACGTGGTGGAGCGCGGAGACGAGCAGGCCGAAGGGCACGATCGTGCCGAGGACGATCATCCAACCCATCAGGAGCCAGACCGGAAGCGCCACCGAGTCGAGGCGGCCGAGCAGTGAGACGCTGTCGCCGACCAGGTCCCAGGGGAAGCTCGTCCACGGCTGGACGACCGCCCAGAAGAGCGCGGCGAAGAGGAAGCCGTAGGCGAGGAGCGAGCTCGCCGAGCGGCGCCGGATTCCGCGGTCGGCCATGAGGATGTAGAGCGCGAAGGTCACGGCGGCGCCGGCCGACGCGAGCAGCCCGATCCGGTCGAGCTCCACGCCGGTCCAGACCTGGAGCAGCAGCGAGAGGCCCAGCAGGGACAGGCCGAGCGCCGCCCAGATCCGCCGACGCACCGGCTCGTGCAGCACGTACCGCGCATACAGGGCGACCAGCACCGGAGCCACGTACTGGATCAAGAGCGCGACGCCGATCTCCAGACGCTCGATGGCGACGAAGTAGAACCAGGCGACGAACGCGAGACCGCAGACCCCGAAGACGGCAAGGAACGGCAGCTCGCGCGCGCTGACGCGGAGCGTCGAGCGTCGGACCGCGAGCAGCACGGCGAAGAGGAGGATGAACGCGCCGGTCGCCCGCACCTGGGTCAGGCGCTCGGCGCTGACGTCGCCCGACCGGAGGATCACCTTGGAGACCGTGCCGTTCAGCGCCCAGAGCGTCGCCGCCGTAAGCACCATCGCGTACCCCAGCGCCGGGCGGCGGGTCACGGCGGCGGAGCCTATCGAGGTTGCCCGACCGCTCTCTACACTTGGTCGGGCGGGACGTAGCGCAGCCTGGTAGCGCGCCTGCTTTGGGAGCAGGAGGCCGCCGGTTCGAATCCGGCCGTCCCGACTCGGCTACTTCGTCCCGACGGCGTCGAGGCGCTCCTCGTCGGCGAGAAAGCGGAAGAAGTAGAGCGCGAAGACCGCGAAGAAGACGGCCGCCTGCTCGACCGACATCGTGACGCCCGCGATCTGCTGGTCGGTGTGCGCGCTCAGGCCCCAGAGACCGCCACCCTCGACGTAGTAGTCGTAGGCGGCGTTCGGGACGAGCGCCAGGAGGAGGCCGACCGGGCTCGCGAGGATGAAGGCGAGGAAGAGGTAGAGCGCCTTCGCGGCGTTGGTCAGGCGCTGCGGCGCATCCTGGAACACCGGCCACCAGAGCAAGGTCCCTGCGGCGAGGTAGCACGCGTGTTCCAGGTGCAGCAGCGTCACCGGGTGCTCGAGCGCCGTGTCGTAGGCCGGCGGCAGGTGCCACGCGAAGTAGGCGAGGAGCCACAGGCCGAGGGCCACGGGTGGCCGGGTGAGCGTGCGGACACCGGGCAGGCTCGCGAGCGACTCGGCGAGGAAGGGCGGAACGCCGAGGACGAGCAGCGCCGGAGCCCACTCGGCGAGGATCACGTTCTGGAGCAGGTGCATCGAGAGTAGGTGGTACGAGAGGGCCTCGAGCGGCGTGACTGCGGTGACGAGCAGCAGGAGGCAGCCTGCGGCGAAGGCGCCGATCCGCCAACGCTCGACGCGCCGGCCTTGAACCGCGAGCCCGTAGAGGACCGTGAGCACGAGGACGCCGAGCGTCGCCTCGGGGTGGACGGTCCAGGAATAGGGGTCTGGCCGGGAGATCGGGCGCTACGCTAGTCCGCAGAGCGCGGGCGTAGCTCAATGGTAGAGCCCCAGCCTTCCAAGCTGGTTATGCGGGTTCGATCCCCGCCGCCCGCTTCGTCACTCGGGAAGCTCGACCCGCTCGATCGTGACGGGCGTCCGGGGGCGGTCGTTCGCGTCGCGCTCGACCTCGGAGATCCGGTCGACCACGTCCATCCCCGATGTGACCCGCCCGAAGACCGTGTGCTTACCGTCGAGCCACGGCGTCTCCTCGGCGGTGACGACGAAGAACTGCGACCCGTTCGTGTTCGGCCCCGCGTTTGCCATCGCGAGCGCGCCGCGAACGACGCGGTGCCGGTTGAACTCGTCCTCGAACTGGTACCCCGGGCCGCCCGTGCCGGTCCCGGTCGGGTCGCCGCCCTGGATCATGAAGTCAGGGATGACGCGGTGGAAGACGACGCCGTCGTAGAACCCGTCGCGAGAAAGCTTCAGGAAGTTCTCGACGGTCTTGGGTGCGTCTTCCGGGTAGAGCTCGAGCTCGATCGCCCCCTCGCTCGTGTGCAGGGTCGCTTTGCTCACTGGATCGTGTCCGCCAGGGGTTCGAGCGCGCCGGCCGTCGGCTGGAGCTTGCCCGCCTCGAGCTGCGTCGCGACCCGCCTCACCAGCCGACGAGCCTCGCTCTCGTGATCCGGGGCGAGCACGGTGTTCACCGACGCGGCCACCTGACCGTCCTCGATGAGCTCGATCGTGACCGTGTCCAGCTCGCGCCTCGGGATGTACGAGTCGTCCGGCACGCCCACCCTCACCAGCAGGACCCGGCCGTCCGGAAGCGCCGCTTCCTGCTCGATGGGGCTGGCGCGGAGACTCATGCCGCCGACATTTCACCACGCCGCCGGCCCGGGCGACGTCCGACCATGGCGCGATGCTTGCACCGTGCCGGCTGAAGAGCGGGTCGTTCGCATCCGCCCGACCACGATTCTCGCGGTGTTGGGGATCACGTTCGGCTTCCTCCTCCTGCTCTACGTC
Source organism: Gaiellaceae bacterium (assembly GCA_035711385.1). Taxonomy (GTDB): domain Bacteria; phylum Actinomycetota; class Thermoleophilia; order Gaiellales; family Gaiellaceae; genus JACDAN01. The sequence goes on along the minus strand of DASTCG010000031.1, from coordinate 5,629 downwards.
ACCTGGATCTCCCGGCAGGTCCTTACCTGGATCCTGGTCGCTGTCTTCCTCGCGATGGCGCTCAACCCGGCCGTCGAGGCCCTGCAGCGCCGCGGGCTCAGACGCCGCGGGGCCGCCACCGCCGTGACGTTCCTGCTCGCGATCGGGATCATCGTCCTCGGCGGCTCGCTCTTCATTCCGACGCTCGTCCGCGAGGTGACGGACTTCGTTGCCGCGGTGCCGGGCTACGTCGACGACATCCAGAGGGGGCGAGGGCCGCTGGGCGAGCTCGCCCAGCGCTACGACCTCGAGCAGCGGGTCCGCCAGGCCGTCGACCAGTCCGGCGCGTCGGGCGTGCTCGGGCTCTCGGGGACGGCGATCGCGGTCACGCAAAGCGTCCTCACCTTCATCGTCGCCGTGGTCACGATCGCCTTCCTCACGTTCTTCATGCTGCTGGAGGGGCCGAGGTGGATGGAGCGGTTCTACGCGCTCCTTCCGGAGGAGCGGCAGGCGACGTGGCGGGAGGTCGGCAACGAGATCTACCGGACCGTCGGCGGCTACGTGACCGGCAACCTGCTGATCAGCGTGGTCGCAGGGGTCGCCACGACGGTCGTGCTCCTGATCCTGGACGTGCCCTACGCGTTCGCGCTCGGGCTGGTCGTCGCGATCCTCGACCTGATCCCACTCGCCGGCGCCACGCTCGCGGCGATCATCATCAGCACGGTCGCGTTCCTGACGTCGGTCCCGGACGGGATCATCGTCCTGATCTTCTTCATCGTCTACCAGCAGATCGAGAACCACCTTCTGCAGCCACTGGTCTACAGCCGGACCGTGCAGCTCTCGCCGCTCGCGATCCTTGTCTCCGTGCTCATCGGGGCGAAGATCGCGGGCATCCTCGGCGCACTCGCCGCCATCCCCGTGGCAGGAACGATCCAGGTGCTCGTGCTTGCCTGGTTGCGGGGACGGCGTGAACGCGGTTCGCGCGAGACGGCCCCCATTTAGAACTCGGCATATCCCCCAAACGGGGGAGGTTCGTCCGTGCGATCCGGGCCGATCTCAAAGGCATGTGGAGGGGCTCGGCGCTCGTGCTCGCCGCCGTGGCACTCGCGTCGACGGCTGCAGCGGGCCGCAGCGACGCAGCCGTCTCGCAGAGTGTCCGGAACCTCGTGCAGGAGCGGCTTGCCGGCGTCTCGACGAGTCCTACCAGCTCAAACGCGGTGCGCACCACCCGGGCCGGCTTGGCAATGGTGGCTCTCGAGAACGCCGTGGTCGATCGCATGAACGACGTGCGCCACGCCCGCGGCCTCCGCCCGCTCCGCGCCAGCGGCCGCCTTCAGGCCGCGGCCCTCTTCCACTCGCGTGACATGGGCCGTCGGGGGTACTTCGAGCACGACTCGATCAGCGGCACGCCCTTCTGGCGCCGCATCGAACGCTTCTATCCGTCGCGTGGCTTCCGGTCCTGGACGGTCGGCGAGAACCTGCTCTGGGGCAGCGGCACCTACGACGCCAACTTCGCGGTCCGCGAGTGGATGGCAAGCCCGCCGCACCGCCACAACATCCTCTCGCGCAGCTGGCGGGAGGTCGGGATCGGCGCCGTCTACTTCGTGCACGCGCCCGGCGAGTACGGCGGTCGGCCGGTCACGATCGTGACCGTCGACTTCGGCTCTCGCACGTAGCGCGGTTCGTTTCCCGCTCTCCCGGGTAGAGGGCGGTCATGGATACCTGGATCATCGTGCTGATCGTTGTTGTCGTCATCGTCGTGCTGGCCGCCGTCGTGATCGCCGGGCGGAGGGCGCGCGATCGCCGGCTCGAGAGCCGTCGGGCCGAGGCGCACGAGCTTCGACGGGGCGCGGACGAGCAGGCGCAACAGGCGCAGGAGCGGGAGGCCGAGGCGCAGGAGCAGGCCGAGCGCGCGCGCCGCGAGCGCGAGGCCGCCGAGGCGAGAGCCCAGCGCGCGGACGAGCTCGATCCCGACGTCGAGAACTAGCTCCTTCCGGGGTGAATCCGGGGCGGTCCGGAGCGGCCGGGCGCGCGGAGAGTTTCAGCGCGGCGAGGTCTTGAAGGCCATCGTCCCGTCCGCTCCGATCATCACCAACCTCCCCGCAGCCGAAAATGGCGATTTCCGGGTGGTCGTTGACGCGCCCGGGAGGATTCGAACCTCCGACCCGCGGATTAGAAGTCCGCTGCTCTTCCACTGAGCTACGGGCGCTCGACCAAAGCGTAGCGTCGGGCATTTCTGGGTACGCGTCGGCCGAACCCCGACCAAGGGAGGCTGCATGGCAGAGCTGAGCGGAAAGCGCATCGCATTCCTCGCGACGGACATGGTCGAGCAGGTCGAGCTGACCGAGCCCTGGAAGGCGGTCGAGCAAGCCGGCGGCCGGCCCGAGCTCGTCTCGCTCGAGGAGGGCGAGATCCAAGGCTTCGACCACTACGACAAGGCGGACACTTTCCCGGTCGACCGTGTGGTCGCCGACGCGAGCGCCGATGACTACGACGGGCTCGTCCTGCCGGGAGGCGTCGGCAACCCGGACACGCTGCGGATGGACGACGACGCGGTCCGCTTCGCCCGCGCCTTCGTCGAGTCCGGCAAGCCGGTGGCGGTGATCTGCCACGGCCCGTGGACGCTCGTCGAGGCCGACGTCGTTCGCGACCGGACGTTGACGTCGTACCCGAGCGTCAAGACGGACGTCAGGAACGCCGGCGGCAACTGGGTGGACGAGGCGGTCGTGGTCGACGGAGGCCTGGTCTCGAGCCGCCAACCGGCCGACCTGCCCGCGTTCTGCTCCAAGCTCGTGGAAGTCTTCGCGAAGACGCCGGTCCGGGCCTAGTGCCGACGGCGTTGCTCGACGTCGACGGCACGCTCGTCGACACGAACTACCACCACGCGCTCGCGTGGTGGCGGGCGTTCCGGCGACACGGCATCAGGTTGCCGGTCTGGCGGATCCACAGGCACGTCGGAATGGGCGGGGACCAGTTGGTCCCCGCCCTCGTTCCGGGCATCGACCCCGGCCTGCACGGCACGGTCGAGGAGGCGCGAGAGAGCGAGTACGCGAAATTCCTCGGGGAAGTGGACGCGCTCGAGGGAGCGCACGAGCTGATCGCCGACCTCAAGGAGCGCGGCGCGACCGTCGTCCTGGCGAGCTCCTCGCCGCAGCAGGAGCTCGACCGGTACCTCGACCTGCTCGACGCGCGCGCTCTGGCCGACGCCTGGACGACGAAGGACGACGTCGACGCGACGAAGCCGCATCCGGACCTCGTGCGGGCAGCGCTCGCGAAGGCCGGAAGGGACCGGGCCGTGATGATCGGGGACACGCCGTGGGACGTGCAGGCGGCGGGCGCCGCCGCCGTCGAGACCGTGTGCGTGATCACGGGCGGCTTCTCGGCGCAGGAACTCTGCGACGCGGGCGCCGCTGAGGTCTACGAATCGGTCGAGGAGCTTCGCAAGAACCTGGACCGGCCCCCGCTATCCTTCTCCTAGCGCGGTGGCGGTAGCTCAGTTGGTAGAGCCCCGGGTTGTGGTCCCGGTGGTCGGGGGTTCGAGTCCCCTCCGCCACCCCTCACGCTGAAGATCCTCGCCTCACGCCGCTTCCCCGGTCCCGCCTGGGACGTGCTCACGGACGTGGAGTACGGCGACCTGCGTACCGGGCGGGACGACGTGGAGGCGCTGGCCGTGGTCGGCGAGCAGGTGGACGCCGCGACGCTCGTCCGCTTCCCGGGCCTGCGGGTCGTCGCGAACTACGGCGCCGGCTACGACCTCGTCGACGTCGACGCCTGCCGTGCGCGGGGCGTGGTCGTCACGAACACGCCGGGCGTCACCGCGGCGGCGACGGCGGATCTGACGCTGGGGCTCATCCTGGCGGTGCAGCGTCGGATCGCCTCCGGCGACCGGTTCGTGCGGACCGGCCGCTGGGGAAGCGGCTGGGCGGACGAGCCTCTGAGGGGCGAGGAGGTCAGCGGCTCCACCCTCGGAATCGTCGGGTTCGGCCGGATCGGCGCGGCCGTCGCGCAGCGGGCGCGCGGGTTCGAGATGCGCGTGCTCCACACGCGTCGCTCCGCGGACGGCGACGCTGCATATCGCGAGCTCGACGAGCTGCTGGCCGAGGCGGACGTCGTCTCGCTGCACGTGCCGCTCACGGACGAGACGCGCGGATTCGTCGACGCCCGCCGTCTCGCGCTCATGCGCGACGGCGCCTGCCTCGTCAACACGTCCCGCGGACCGGTCGTCGACGAGCAGGCGCTCGTGGCCGAGCTCGTCTCCGGCCGCCTCCGCGCCGGGCTGGACGTCTTCGCGAACGAGCCGGAAGTGCCCGAAGAGCTCTACGGCCTCGAGAACGTCGTCATGACCCCGCACCTCGGCACGGCGACCTGGGCTACGCGCGAGGCCATGACCCGCGTGCTGGTCGAGAACCTGCTGGCCGTCGAGCGCGGCGAGGATCCGCCAAACCCGGTTTAGCCGCCCCAGCCGGGCGTCGGCGTGCGGCGGCCGTCGTACACGTTCCAGCAGTCGCGCTGCTCGACGACGAGGCCCTCGGCATCGAAGCGGATCATCGCGATGCCGGCGATCGTCTCGTCGCGCCCGTGGAACGAGACGACGCCCCAGTACTCGCAGGCGGCGCGGTCTCCGTCGACGACGGGGTCCCCGAACCAGACGTCGGCGGAGTCCTGCTCCGAGAACGCCCACTCCGCATAGGCGCGCGGATCCTGCAGCTCGCGGAACGGTTCCGACCGAAAGTTCGCGCCCGGCGCGTACAGCCCGGCGATCGCGTCGGCGTCCTTCTCGCGCCAGCCGCGGAGCCAGGTGTCGCGCCAGCGCCGGGCGGCGGATCCCGCATCCATCGGGCGCTACTCTGCCCGAACACGGCCCCGTAGCTCAGTGGATAGAGCGGCAGACTTCGAATCTGCGTGCGGAGGTTCGACTCCTCCCGGGGCCACTGGACCTTCGCCCCGGTGAAGCGGAACCCCTGTGTCCTCCCTCACGTCTGCCCCTGCGAGAGGACGACGACGTTCGTTTTGGCACTGAAACGCCCCTGCAGCGACCGCCCAAGCTCGGACCGCTCGTCCACGAGGCGGATCGCCGAGCAGACGGTCGCGCTTTACGAGAGCCTGGTCTAATTTCCGGATGCAGTTCGACCGGCACACGCTCGTACTGCTGGTGCGTCGGGCCGATGCGCCCGAGCTCACAGACGAGGAGGCGGACGAGCTCCAGGACCGGCATCTCGCCTTCCGGGCCGATCTGCGCGAGCGCGGCTACCTCGTCGGCGGAGGGCCGCTCGTCGATCAGGACGACGAACGCCTGCGCGGCATCTCGATCATGACGTGCGACCCCGAGACGGCGCGCCAGCTCAGCAACGAGGACCCGGCGGTGCAGGCCGGCCGCTTCGCGGTCGAGGTGATGACGTGGATGGTTCCCGCGGGCAACGTCCGCTTCGAGAGCGTGCCGGCGCCGCGATCCATGGCCGAGGCCGCGGGCGACTAACTCCGTGTCGACGCCCCGGCCCGCGAGACCCTAGAGCGGCAACCGGGGCCGGCGTACCCGTCTCTATCCTTCAACACCCGCGGGCGTGGCGGAACTGGCAGACGCGGCGGGTTTAGGTCCCGTTGGGGGGAAACCCCTTTGGAGGTTCGAGTCCTCCCGCCCGCATCCACCAGG
>DASTCG010000030.1:0-5242 GCA_035711385.1 Gaiellaceae bacterium | reverse complement strand
CGGTGACGTCCTCGCCCTCGCGGAGGACGCGCGCCTGCCCGAGCGGAATCGGCTCCAGCTCGTCGGGCATCTCCTCCTTGAGCCCGTAGAGCGTCCGGTGCTCGAAGAAGATCACCGGGTTGTCCTCGTAGATCGCGCTGTAGAGGAGCCCACGGACGTCGGTGGGCGTGGAGGCGAAGACGACCTTCAGGCCCGGAATATGGACGAACCACGCCTCGAGCTGCTGGGCGTGCTGCGCGCCCGGCGACCACCCCGCGCCTCCCTGCGTCCGGATCGTGAGCGGAACCTTCAGCTGCCCGCCGGACATGTAGCGGTGCTTCGCCGCCTGGTTGACGATCTGCTCCGCCGAGAGCGTCAGGAAGTCCTCGTACATGATCTCGACGACGGGCCGCATGCCCTGCATCGCCGCGCCGATGCCGGCACCGAGGATCCCGATCTCCGAGATCGGCGTGTTGCGCACCCGCTCGGGGCCGAACTCGTCCAGAAGCCCCTGCGTGACGCCCATCGACCCGCCCATCTCGGCGATGTCCTCGCCCATGATGAAGACGTCCTCGTCCTTCCTCATCGCGGTCGCGAGCGCGTCCCTCACGGCCTCGCGGTAGGAGAGCTCAGGCATAGACGTTCTTCAGGGCGTCCTCGGGTCTCGGATCGGTGCCTGCCTTCGCGAACTCGACGCTCGCCTCCACGAGCTCCGTGACCTCGTTGTCGAGCTCCTCGAACTCGTCATCGGAAAGCTCGAGCTCGACGCGCAGCTTGACGATCGGGTCCTCGGTCTCCCTGAGCCGCTGCACCTCGTCTTTCGGCCGGTACACCTGCGGGTCGCCGATGTAGTGACCGCTCAGGCGGTACGTCTCGGCGACGAGAAAGACCGGGCCGCGCCCGGAACGGGCGTGCTCGACTGCCTTGACGGCCGCCTCGTACACCTTCTCGACCTCCTGGCCGTCGACGTGCATCGACTCCATGCCGAACGCCTCGGCGCGCTTGGTCATGTCCTCGATTGGCATGTGCTGCGTGGCCGGGGTGGACTCGGCCCAGTGGTTGTGCTCGCAGACGAAGACGGCAGGCACGTTCCAGAGCTGCGCGAGGTTGAGCGACTCGTGGAACGTGCCGATGTTCGTCGCCCCGTCGCCGAAGAAGGCGACCGCGACGCGAGGCTCGTCCCGGAACTTGAACGCCAGCGCGGCGCCGACGACGGCGGGGAGACCGCCGCCGACGACGGCGTTCGCGCCGAGGTTCCCGCGCTCGACGTCGTACAGATGCATGGAGCCGCCGTAGCCGTGCGAGCAGCCCTCGAGCTTTCCGTACAGCTCGGCCATCAGCTCGTTCGGATGCGTTCCCTTGGCCAGGGTGTGCCCGTGGGCCCGGTGAGTCGAGGCGATGACGTCGCCTTCCTCGAGGGCCCGGCAGACACCGACGGCGACCGCCTCCTGCCCGATCGCGACATGGAGGAAGCCCGGCAGCTCTCCCGCGCGGAAGCGCTCCTCGACCTTCTCCTCGAAGCGCCGGATGAGCAGCATCTCGCGAAAGAACTCGCGCAGCAGCTCGGGCGAGACCGCCCCCTTCCGCTCCACCTTGGCCACGTTTCGCAGTCTAGACTCGGGCGCGTGCGCGTCGCCGAGCAGTACCGGGGGCTCGAATCAGGCCTGCCGGAGGGCTGGGACGACGCCCGATATGTGCTGAGAGTCGACGACCCGGCGCGGGCCGACCGGGCCGCAGCGCTGCTCACCGCGTTCTCTCCGGGGCGGGTCGGCAGCGAGATTCGCTTCACGGTCCAGCGGGGCAGCGGCAGCCCGCGGCAGGCGCTGCGGATGCTGGAGCGGATCGATCGCGAGGGCCTCACCGGGGCGCTCGAGCTCGTGCTGGCGGCCGTGGCACCCGAAGAGGTCGGTGAGACTCGCGCAACGTGGCCGCGCGCCGCCGAGCAGTGGGCCGTGCAAGTCGCAACCCTTCCGGAGGACTGGACCGACCTCTACGGGCAGATTGAGCTGGCCTCGAGCGACTTCCTCGATCATGCGGCGCTCCTGATCGGGCCGCTCAACCCCGCCCGGTACGGCGAGGCCCTCGGCTTCCGCTTCCGAGTGGGGCGCTACGGCTACGGCGCCGCTCCTGAGATGGCGCTCCGATGCTTCGAGCGGGTCGACGCCGCGGAGATCGGCGCGCGGGTCACGATCCTTCGCTACCTGGCCGACACGAAGCCCGTCCTGACCCAGGGCCCGGTGTGGTACCTGGACGGCCGTCCGGTCTAGTGGCCGGCGATCCCGTCTCCTGGCTCATGATCGAGCCGGGCTGGGAGGTGGTCGCCCCGGATGGGTCGGAGATCGGTCGGGTCGAGCAGGTCGTCGGCGACGAGAGCAAGGACATCTTCAGCGGGCTCGCGATCTCGAGCGGGCGGTGGGCCGGTCTCGTCGGGAAGCCGAAATTCGTGCCCGCCGAGCGGGTTCGCTCGATTCGGGAGGGCCTGATCGAGGTCGATTTCGGCGCCGACGCGGTCGACCGGTTCGAGGAGCACGAGCCGGCGCCGCCGCGGCAGGACGTCCGGCCCTAGACGCGCACAGCCTCCACCTGCCGTCGCGCTTCCGGCACGGCCGCGTCGCTCACACGCGCGCCGATCCCAACTACGATCGCCGCGGGGAGGAGGCTGGGTGCGCCTTCCCTAGAGGGCCCCACCCTGCAGTCGCCGCAGGCGCAGCATCGCAACGATCCCGAGCGCGGGACCCGGCGCTAGAAACGCGAAGGCCCAGCGCCAGCCGACCTCATCCTCGAGAAACGGAAGCAGCCAGATCGTCGGCACGGTGAGCGCGAACCCCACCGCCATCTGGAACCCCAGCGCGGTGCCGACGTAGGCCTGCTCGGCCAGCTCGGTCACGAGCGTCGAGAACTGCGCCGAGTCTCCCACGACCGTGAAGCCCCAAACGAGCCCGAGACAGAGGACAACGCCTGCCGGGGCACTCCCCGCCAGCCCGATCAAGGCGGCGCAGACGGCGGAGACGGCCATCATCGCCGCCGTCGTCTCCGGCCGCCCCCAGCGATCGCCGAGGACGCCGCCGACCCAGCATCCCACAGCCCCCGCCGCGATCACCGCGAACGTCGCGTACGCCGCTGCCGAGCCGTCCGAGGCCACCGCCGCGAAGAAGACGAGAAACCATGCCCACATCGCATAGAGCTCCCACATGTGCCCGAAGTAGCCGAGCGAGGCGAGCCGTACTCCGCGGTTTCGGAGGACGAGCCCGGCCTGGCGTGGGTCGAACCGCGCCGAGGGGAACGCGTACGGCCCCTCGTGGACGCCGAAGAAGACGATCAGGCCGCCGACCGCCGTCAGCGCCGAGGTGACCCAGACGACGAGCCGCCAGTCCAGCCCGCCGAGGCCGTTCACGAGGTGCGGCGCGGCCGAGCCGAGCGTCAGCGCGCCGACCACGATCCCGAGGGCGGTTCCCCTCCCCCGCAGGAACCAGGTGGAGGCGAGCTTGAGCGCGGGCGGATACACGCCGGCGAGGAAGAAGCCGGTCGCGAGCCGGGCGGCGATCCCCACCTCGGGGCCGCCGGCGACGACGAGCACGAGGTTCGCAAGAGCGGCGCCGAGCGAGCCGACGAGGATCACGGCGCGGGCCGGGAAGATGTCCGCGATGCTGAGCGCGCTCCCGGCGAGCGCACCGCCCACGAAGCCGACCTGGACGGCGATCGTCAGCCAGGCTGCCGCCGTGTTGCCGAGGTCCCACTGCTCGCGGAGCTGCGGCACGACCGCCGTCGCGGAGAACCAGGTCGTCATCGACAGGACGAGGGCCGCCGCCAGCAGCCCCAGTGCTTTCAGAGCGGCTCGGTCCACACGAGCGCCGTGCCGTCGAGGACGACCGTGCCCTCCTGGTTGACGATGGTCGTCCGCAGTCGCGTGAGCGGCTTGTCCTCCCTCGTCTCGAGCACCTCCACCTCCGCGGTGATCTCGTCGCCCGGTCGGACCGGTGCCTTGAAGCTCCAGTCCACGTGCAGGAAGACGCTTCCCGGGCCGGGGAGATCCTCGGCGACGACGGCGTTCAGGAGCCCCGAGGTCACGCCGCCCTGGACGATCAGGCCGCCGAAGCGCGACCGCGCCGCCGCCTCCGCGTCGTAGTGAAGCGGGTTCCGGTCGCCCGTCAGCGCCGTGAAGAGCTCGATGTCGCGTTCCGTGACCCGGCGGCTTCGCCGAGCGGTCGCTCCCACCTCAGCCAATGACCTGCCCCAGCTCCCGCTCGAGCTCCGCTGCGCCCGCGCGATCCGCGGCCACGACGAGGCACGTGTCGTCGCCGGCGAGCGTGCCCACGATCAGGGGATGCTCGATCCGGTCGAGCGCCCTTGCGATCGCGGGGGCGGAGCCGAGCTCGGACTGGACGACGACCAGGTTCTCCGCGGCGACGGCACGCAGGCCGAACGTCGAGAGGACGGCCGCAAGTGCCTCGCGGGGGTCGGTGCGGCGCCCGTCCTGCGGGAGGACGTACCGCGGACGCCCAAGCTGGTCGCGGGTCTTCTCCAGCCCTAGCTCGTGAATGTCGCGTGAGACGGTCGCCTGGGTGGCGCGGCAGCCCTCGGCCCCGAGCGCGGCCAGCAGGTCGTGCTGCGTGCCGATGCGCCGACGTGACACGAGGCTTGCGATCAGCCGTTGGCGCTCCGCCTTCGCGAACGGACGCGCATCCGACTGCATAGGGCGAGCATAGTTATCGACTCCGGGCGCGAGGTTTCCGAAGCGTCAGGCGCGGTAACTTTCCCCGGACATGCTTCGCCGACTTACCTGGACGCTGATCTACGGGCTCTTCGGCGCGATCGCGGCCCTCGCCGCCCGCGCTGCGGCGACTCGCATCTACCGGCTCGTCACCGGTGAGGAGCCACCGGTGAAGAAGCGATGATGAGTGCCGACAAGGTCGTCGACCGCGCGGCCGACCGGCTCCGAGAGCTCGCCGACCGTGCGGCCGCCGAAGGCGGCCTGACCGCGAAGCTCGGCGAGGAGCTGGCCGACGACGCGGCGTTCCTGCGTAAGCTGAAGCCGAGCTTGATCGCCGCGCGCATCAAAGGAGAAGCACCGACTGGCCAGCCCCCGGGGAGCGGGGCGCCCACCGCGCCGACGGCTCCGCAGCTCGGAAAGCGGCCGAAGCCGAAGCGGAAGGGCGACGGCGTGAACCCGTTCCTCGTGGTCGGAGCTGCGCTCGTCGCCGGGATCGTGATCGCCAAGTTCATCGACTGGAGAGGACATGCCCACCCCAGGGACTGAGACACG
>DASTCG010000029.1:0-6860 GCA_035711385.1 Gaiellaceae bacterium | reverse complement strand
AACTCGCTGTTCCACGACGTCAACGAAGCGGCGCACAAGCGACTGGAGGACATCCTTGCCCGGATTTGACGGCTTTCTCGACGTTCCGGCCCGCTCGCCCAAGCCGAGGCGGAGCGGCCTCACCCACGTCATCGACAAGGGCCTCAACCTGCGCGAGATCGAGGGGATGTTCGACACGGGCGGCGACTACGTCGACATCGTCAAGCTCGGCTGGGGCACCTCGTACGTCACGAACAACCTCGAGAAGAAGATCGCGCTCTACCGGTCGCTCTCGACCCCGGTCGTCTGCGGCGGGACGCTCTTCGAGGCGGTCTACGCGCGCGGCAAGCTCGACGAGTACAAGAGCTGGCTCACCGAGCAGCGCTTCTCGCACGTCGAGATCTCCGACGGCGCGGTCGAGATCCCGCGCGAGCGCAAGCTCGAGCTGATCGCGGAGTTCGCGGAGGACTTCACCGTCCTCTCCGAGGTCGGGTCCAAGGACGCCGAGGTCAACTTCGCGCCCTACCTCTGGGTCGAGTGGATCAAGGAGGAGCTCGGGGCCGGCTCCTGGAAGGTGATCACGGAGGCCCGCGAGAGCGGCACCGCCGGGATCTTCCGGCCGACGGGCGAGATGCGCACGGGCCTGATCGACGAGATCGCCCATGACATCGCGATCGACGACCTGATCTTCGAGGCCCCGACGAAGGCGGCGCAGGCCTGGTTCGTCAAGCACTTCGGGCCGGAGGTCAACCTCGGGAACATCCCGCCCGAGGAGGTCATCCCGCTCGAGACGCTCCGGCTCGGGCTGCGCGCCGACACGATCAAGGAGGTGCTGCTCGGTGGCGACCGCACCGTCGCTACCTGATCTCGACTTCGAGGGGCTCTCGACGGAGGACCTGCTCCGCTGGGCGCACGAGGAGTTCGGCGACAAGCTCTGCCTCACGTGCTCGTGGCAGAAGCAGTCCTCGGTTCTCGTGCACATGGTCTCCGAGCTCGGGCTCGACATCCCGATCGTCGAGCTCGACACGCACCTGTTCTTCCGCGAGACCTACGAGACGCGTGACCGGCTCGTCGAGCGCTACGGCGTCAAGCTGCTCGCGCCGCCACCGGTGATCACCGTCGCAGAGCAGCACAAGCAGGAGGGCCCGAACCTCTGGGAGCGCGATCCCGACCGCTGCTGCCACATCCGCAAGGTCGAGCCGCTGCTCGCGGCGCTGAAGCCGTACGACGCCTGGATCTCCGGGATCCGTCGCGACCAGTCGCCGTCGCGCGCCTCCACACCCAAGGTGCAGTGGTCCGAGCGCTACGGCGTCTGGAAGATCCACCCGCTCGCCGACTGGGACGAGCGCCGGGCTTGGCTCTACATCCACGTCAACGAGATCCCGTTCAACCCGCTCCACGACGCGGGGTACCGGTCGATCGGCTGCATGCCGTGCACCCGGCCGGTCGCGCCCGGCGAGGAGGAGCGGGCCGGACGCTGGGCCGGCTCGGACAAGCTCGAGTGCGGGATCCACCTCGACACGGTCATCAACGACGCGAAAGGGACGAATGGCTGACCACATCTACGCTCACGAGCATCCCGAGTCGGAGCGCTCGCGGGACGGCGGCTTCACCCTCTGGTTCACCGGCCTTTCGGGCGCCGGGAAGACGACGATCGCCCATCTGGTCGGGCCGGCGCTCGAGGAGCGCGGCCACATCGTCGAGTACCTCGACGGCGACACGGTGCGCACGCATCTCTCGAAGGGGCTCGGGTTCTCGAAGGAGGACCGCGACACGAACATCGAGCGCATCGGGTGGGTCGCCTCGCGCCTCACCCGTCACGGGGCCGCTGTGCTCGCGTCGGCGATCTCGCCGTACGAGGAGACGCGGCAGAAGGCACGCGGGATGGTCGAGGAGTGGGGCCGCTTCGTCGAGGTGCACGTCGACTGCTCGGTCGACGAGTGCGCCCGGCGCGACGTGAAGGGGCTCTACTCGAAGGCGTTCAGGGGCGAGATCACAGGTTTCACGGGCGTCGACGATCCCTACGAAGCGCCGTCCAATCCCGAGATCCGGCTGGACTCGGAGCGCGAGTCCGCGAAGCAGAGCGCGGGGCGTATCCTCGCCCGGCTCGAGGAGCTCGGCCTGGTCCCCGCCGAGGTGGCCGCGTGAGCCAGGTCTCGGTGCCAGGCACGAGGACGGGTCTGATTCGGCCGCACGGCGGCGAGCTCGTCGATCGGACGGGCGACCGGCCGGGCGATCTCGACACGCTCGAGACCCTGACGCTGACCGCCCGCGAGCTGTCCGATCTGGACATGCTTGCCTCCGGCGCCCTCAGCCCGCTGGAGGGCTTCATGGCCCGAGAGGACTACGAGCGCGTCGTCGACGAGATGCGGCTCGCGAGCGACCTGCCGTGGGCGTTGCCGGTCTGCCTCGCCGTCGACGAGGCGCCGCGGAGTGACCGCGTGGCGCTCGCCGATGAGGGCGGCACGGCGTTCGCCGTCCTCGACGTCGAGGAGGTCTACGCGTACGACAAGGAGCGCGAGGCCGAGCAGTGCTTCCGCACGACGGAGGACGCCCATCCGGGCGTCGCCCGGCTGTACGGGCAGAAGCCGCTGTATCTCGCCGGCCGCGTCACCGTCTTCCAGCGTCAGCAGCCGCCGTTCCCGGAGCTCGCGCTCGACCCCGCCGAGACGCGCGCTGAGTTCACGCGCCGGGAGTGGAAGCGGGTCGTCGGCTTCCAGACCCGCAACCCGATCCACCGGGCGCACGAGTACCTGACGAAGACGGCGCTCGAGACCGTCGACGGCCTGCTCATCCATCCGCTCGTCGGCGAGACGAAGTCGGACGACGTCCCGGCGACGACGCGGGTCGACTGCTATCGCGTCCTCGTCGACAACTACTACCCGGCCGACCGCGTCGTGGTGTCCGCCTTCCCGGCGGCCATGCGCTACGCAGGCCCGCGGGAGGCGATCTGGCACGCGATCTGCCGCAAGAACTACGGCTGCTCGCACTTCATCGTCGGCCGCGACCACGCCGGCGTCGGGGACTACTACGGCTCCTACGACGCGCAGCTCATCTTCGACGAGTTCGAGCCGCACGAGCTCGACATCGAGCCGATGTTCTTCGAGCACGCCGTCTACTGCAAGCGCTGCGAGTCCATGGTCTCGCCGAAGACCTGCCCGCACGGCGGTGACGACCACGTCTTCCTCTCGGGGACGAAGGTCAGGGAGATGCTCGGGGCGGGCGATGTCCCGCCGGTCGAGTTCTCCAGGCCGGAGGTGGCGCAGGTGCTCATCGAGGCCTACCGGAGCCCGTGACCTGGCAGCTCTCCCTGACGGGGCTCCTGATCGGTCTCCTCGTCGGCGTCACGGGCATGGGCGGGGGCTCGCTGATGACCCCGATCCTGATCCTCGTCTTCGGCTTCAAGCCGACGCTCGCCGTCGGCACGGACATCCTCCACGGGGCTGTCTTCAAGACGTTCGGCGCCGTCCGTCATCGCCGGCTCGGCACCGTTCACGCTCGGCTGACCTTTTGGATGTTCCTCGGCTCGGGGCCGATGTCCCTCGTCGGCGTCCAGACCGCCGAGTGGCTGGAGACCCGCTACGGCGACGGCATCGACACGGTCTCGGCGAAGGTGGTCGGCGCTGCGCTGATCCTCGGCGGGCTCGGCTTCCTGGCCAAGACGTTCGTCCACCGCGGCGTCCAGCCCGACGACTCGCCGTTCCTGCTCCAGAACCGTGACCGGATCACCGCCTTCGCGCTTGGCGCCACCGGCGGTTTCATCGTCGGCCTGACCTCGGTCGGGAGCGGGACGTTCTTCGCCCTCGTGATGCTTCTGGTCTTCCCGCTCACGGCGGCGAAGATCGTCGGCACGGACATCTTCCACGCGGCCGCGCTCCTCTGGGTCGCCGGCCTCGCGCACCTCATCCACGGCAACGTCGACCTGGGTGCGATGGGCTGGCTCCTGCTCGGCTCGATCCCGGGGATCCTGATCGGGAGCCAGCTGACCGTGAAGCTGCCCGAGCGGTCGCTGCGAGTGGCTCTCGCAACCGTGCTCCTCGCGAGCGGCGTCCGGCTCCTCGAGCTCCCCGGCTACGGCGTCGGGGTCCCGGTGATCCTCGCCGTCGGGGCGCTCCTCGCCGCCGGCCTCGAGCTGAAGCGGCTCAACGGGAGGGTGGCGCAGACCGATCCCGTTTGACAGACCGGGGCCTCCTCGGATAGAAGAGACTAATAGGTGAGATTAGTCCTTCGTATCCAAGGGAGGCCCCGTGCGTCGAATTCTCGCAGTTTGCGCGCTTGTAGCGCTCGTCCTTGCCGGCGTGGCCGGCGGCGCGACGACCGGAACGAAGATCACGCTCGTCGCGTACTCGACCCCGCGTGACGCCTACGCCAAGATCATCCCCGAGTTCCAGAAGACCGGAGCCGGACGCGATGTCGAGTTCGAGCAGTCGTACGGCGCCTCGGGCGAGCAGGCACGAGCCGTCAAGTCCGGCCTGAAGGCCGACGTCGTCGCGCTCTCGCTCGAGCCCGACATCACGACGCTCGTCAAGGCGGGTCTGATCACCCGCAACTGGAAGAGGAACAAGTACGAGGGCATCGTCACCCGCTCTGTCGTCGTGTTCGCGGTCCGCCGTGGAAACCCGAAGAAGATCAAGGACTGGGAGGATCTGATCAAGAAGGACGTGGACGTCGTCACGCCCAACGTCCAGACCTCAGGCGGCGCCAAGTGGAACGTGATGGCGGCGTACGGCGCCATGCGCAAGAAGGGGCGGACGCACAAGCAGGCCGTCGCTTACCTCCGCAGCCTCTACTCGCACGTCGTCTCGCAGGACAAGAGCGCACGCGAAGCTCTCCAGACGTTCCTGGCCGGGCGCGGCGATGTCCTCCTCGCGTACGAGAACGAGGCGATCTTCGCGAACAGCAAGGGGCAGGACGTTCCGTACGTGATCCCGAAGGCGACGATCCGCATCGACAACCCGATCGCCGTCTTGAAGACGTCGAAGAACAAGCGGGCGGCGAACGCGTTCGTCAACTTCCTCCACACAGCGAAGGCACAGACGATCTTCGCCCAGAACGGGTACCGGCCGACCTCGCCGGCGGTCGCCCGCCGGTTCAAGTTCCCATACCGGCCGTGGCTCTTCACGATCAAGAGCCTTGGCGGCTGGGCGAAGGTGGACAAGCAGTTCTTCGATCCGAATACCGGCATCGTCACGAAGATCCAGAAGGAGACGTCCTAGCCTGTCGACTCCTGCCGTCTCGGTTCCGAGCCCCCGGGTCGTTCGCGGCCCGGGGGCGGGCGTCGCTCAGGGCATCGCAACCGCGTACCTGACCCTGGTCGTGCTGCTGCCGCTTGCGGCGCTCGTCTGGCACTCGACCGGCGGCGGCGCGGCTGAGTTTCGGTCCGCCATCACCGACCCCCAGGCCGTGGCCGCCCTGAAGCTGACGATCTTCACCTCAGTGCTCGTGGCGGGAATCAACGCAGTCATGGGGACGGTCGTCGCCTGGATCCTCGTGCGAGACACGTTCCCGGGCCAGTCGGTCGTGAACGCGTTGGTCGACCTTCCGTTTGCCCTGCCGACGATCGTCGCCGGCCTCACGCTGCTCACGCTCTACGGGCCCATGAGCCCCGTCAACGTCGACCTGGCGTTCAAGCGGACGGCGGTCGTGGTGGCCCTGCTGTTCGTCACGCTGCCGTTCGTGATTCGGACCGTGCAGCCGGTGCTGCTCGAGCTCGACCGTGAGATGGAGGAGGCCGCGGCCTCGCTCGGCGCCCGGTCCTTCCAGATCTTCCGCCGGATCATCCTCCCGAACCTCCTTCCGGCGATTCTGTCCGGCACGGCCCTCGCATTCGCACGTGCGATCGGCGAGTTCGGTGCGCTCGTGCTCATTACGGGCAACCTCCCGTTCGACACCGAGGTCGCCTCCGTCTACATCTTCGGACGGATTGAGAGCGGCGAGTCCCAGAAGGCCGCCGCCGTCTCGGTCGTCCTCCTCGTCATCTCGTTCCTCGCTCTCCTTCTGATCGCTGCTCTTCGACGGCGGGTCACGAGGCATGAATCGGCTGCGTAAGTACATCCTCCGCTTCGTCGGGTTGAGCTATCTCTTCGTCCTGCTGGCGATGCCTGTCGGCCTGATCTTCCGGCGGGCCTTTCAGGACGGCTTCGGCCCGGCCTGGGACGCCGTGACCACGCCGGCGGCCAGGCATGCACTGGTCGTGACGCTGATCATCGCGGCGATCGCAGTACCCGCGAACACGATCTTCGGGATCATCTGCGCGATCGCGATCGTCCGGCAGCGGTTCCCCGGCAAGAACATCGTCAATGCGCTCGTGGACCTACCGCTGGCGCTTTCCCCGGTCGTCGTCGGTCTCGCCTTTCTCCTGCTCTTCGGGAGGGGCGGATGGCTGGCGGGGCTGCCTTTCGAGGTCGTCTTTGCGCTTCCCGGGATGGTGCTCGCCACGATGTTTGTGTCCCTCCCGTTCGTCGTGCGCGAGGTGGTGCCTGTGCTCCGCGAGCTCGGGACGGAGCAAGAGCAGGCCGCGGCCACGCTCGGTGCGGGCGGCTGGCAGATCTTCCGCCGAGTGACATTCCCGGCCATCCGCTGGGCGGTTGCGTACGGCGTCGTGCTCACGACGGCGCGCGCCCTCGGCGAGTTCGGCGCTGTCAGTGTCGTCTCGGGGCGGATCATCGGCAAGACGGAATCGCTCACGCTTCACGTCGAGGAGCGCTACCAGTCGTTCGACTACGTGGGTGCGTACGCCGCCTCAGTGCTGCTCGCAATGCTCGCAATCGCCACGCTGGTCGCCATGACCGTGTTCAAGCCAAGAGAGGAGACGCGCTAGCAATGGCCATCGAAGCCCGCTCGGTCACGAAGCGCTTCGGTGACTTCGTCGCTGTCGACGA
>DASTCG010000028.1:0-6316 GCA_035711385.1 Gaiellaceae bacterium | reverse complement strand
GCGCCCTTCCTGCCGGGGCGCGAGCTGGCCGACGCCGATCTCGGCGAGGAGGGCCGGGTCCTGCTCGGCCGGCGCTTGGGCGAGTTCCTCCGTGCGCTCCACTCGCTCGAGCTCGACGCCGAGCTTCCCGTCGACCCGGTTCGCAGGGCGGACATGTCGTTCCGCGTGCCGAAGACGCTCGAACGTCTCGCGCAGGTCGAGGAGCTCGGCCTCTGGGTCGTTCCGGCGGCGGCGCTCGAGATCGTCGACGCCGCGGCGGGCCTGGACGCACCGGAGCCGATCGCGCTCGTCCACGGAGACCTCCATCTCCGCCATCTGCTCGTCGACGACGCCGGCGTGCCGGCCGCGGTGATCGACTGGATCGACCTGAGCCGGAACGACCCCGGCGTCGACCTCCCCCTCTACTGGTGCTCGCTTCCGTCCGAGGGCCGAGACGCGTTCCGGACGGCCTACGGGCCGATCCCGGAAGACCAGCTCCTCCGGGCCCGGATCCTGTCGCTCTTCCTCTGCGGGACACTTGCGGTGTGGGGGCACCACGAGGGCGTCGAGAGCGTGCGGCGAGAGGCGCTGACCGGCCTTGACCGCACGCTCGACTGACGACTTTCGGAGCCGTCGACGTCGTTCATCCGAACGGGGTGAGGCTGCCGTCCGCCCCTCCTCGTAGGCTGGACTCGAACTCCCAAACGGAGGCAACTGCGATGGCATGGTTCTGGTGGCTTCTCTTCATCTTCGTCGTCATCATCTGGGTGGCCACACTCGTGGACATCATCCGGCGACGGCACGAGCGCTCGGGCGGCAAGACGGCGGCCTGGATCCTCATCATCCTGATCTTCCCGGTGCTCGGATCGATCACGTACTTCCTCGTCAACGGCGTAGGCGAGCCCGGAGCGCCTAGGGGCACCGACGTCGGCCGGGGAGTCGGCGAGAAGTACTAGCGCCTGCGCGGCGCCAGACGGTCGATCAACCTGCGGATCGACGACACGACGCGCGGCCTCGCGCGCGAGGCGGCGTCTCCCGGCGCGTTCCAGGCGTCGAAGATCTTCCAGGCGCTCGTGAAGGACGCCCCGGCGACGTCGGCCTGACACCAGTCGATCCCGAGCGAGGTGCACGCGAAGATGCCGGGGTCGATTCGCCAGACGCTCGCCGACTCTGTGATCGCGGAGCCGAGGCGGTCCAGGAGCTCGCCCGACTGCGCGACGAACTCGTCGTGCGGCATCGAGCTCGCGTTGTTCGGCGCCCAGGCGAAGCCGAAGCGGTTCGGTCCGGGCCTTCCCGCGGCGAAGTTGCGGAGCGCGTACGTCTGTGACGAGGCGAAGTGGCGCATCTGGTCGCCGGTGACCATCGTCCACCCGAGCCCGGTGGGCCACTGCCAACCCGCGTTCGCGATCGGCGTGTGCGCCCGGGCGAGGAAGGCACGGGCGGCGGCGTAGGCGTCCGGAGCGGCGGCGCCGAGCCTCGCGGAGTGCTGGAGGAAGTCGTTCAGGTACTCGCGGCGTGCCTCGTTCGGCGCTCCGGGAACACCCCAGCGCCGAGCGTCTCCGTACACCTCCTGTGCCCAGAACCGCACGGTCCGCTGCATGTCGACCCAGAAGGGCGTGTCGGCGAGCCACCGCTTCAGCCTCAGCTTGTAGAGCGACGCGTCGTCCGTCCCCTGCCGGACGCCGATCACGAAGACGGCTCCCTGCACGCGACGGCCGTCGCCCTCGTAGAGGCCGCGGACGAGCTCGCGTGCGTCCCGACGCGCACCGCTGCGGTCACGGCGGACGCTCGACGGGAATTCGTTCACCGCCCAGGTGTCCCCGAGCGCGACGTCGAAGCCGGCAGCCGTCATCCGTCGCCGCGCCTCGAGGCCGGCCTGGTACCAGCCGCGCCCGGTCTCCCTCACCCACGCCGCCCACGTGGCCCAGTGGATCTCGGCCGTCGCGTGGAAGCGGGGACCCAGCGCGCGGATCCGCCACGCCTGGTTCGGCCGCACGATGGTCTTGTCCCGCACGAGGGGTGGAATGGAGACGTAGTAGTCGGCGCAGGGCGACGCGCGCTCGGCCAGCTTCTGGGCGAGGCGAAGCCAGTCGCGGGCCGCGTAGAAGAGGAGCTCGGAGGCCCGGCAGCCGCCGGGCGCCGACGCGGGCCGGAACCGCCGCACCGGGCGGTAGCCCGGCTCGAGCGACGGCACGACCGGCGCAAGCGAGCAGTCGAGCACGGCAAGGCTGCTCCCGTCGACCGAGCACCCGACCGCGCCTTCGGCCGGCGTCGTCCCGACGCTCGAGCAGGCCGCGGCGGCACCGAGCGCCACCGCGAGGATGACCAGCAGTCCTGACCGCATCCAGACCCCTTATCGACCTCTCGCTCAACGTAGCTGAGAGGGGTCTTCCGGCCTACTCCGCGGGCGGCCAGGCCGAGGGCGGGCGCACGGCGTCCGCCCTCGGCACCTGGCTTCGGGGGGTCAGGCGAGCGCGCCGCAGATCGCCGCGGCGAAGTCCTCGGTCGTGCGGTAGCCGCCGGACGCGTGCAGGACCTCGAGCTGCTCCTGCCAGTTCACCGTGTCCGGTGCGATGTACACGATCAGCCCGTTGTCGGAGTACACGGGGCCATCACCCTTCACGACGAAGAACCCGTCGTTGCCCGGAATGCGGACGAGGGCCGTGCCGTCCGGCAACGCCTCCACGATCACCGGGCCGGCAAGCACGGTCGCGATCGTGGCGCCGTTCGCCGGGTTCGTGAGGCTCGTCTTCCAGTGCGAAAGGAGGATCGTGAACCGGTCGAGGCTGCCGTCCTGGTTCGTGAACGTGGTCGTCGTGCGGTGCCCCTCCGAGTGGAGCACGACGTCGAAGGCGCAGAGGTCGCCAGCGGCGATCGTCCGCGTGCGGTCGACGTCTTCCTCCGACCGCGTCGGCGGGGCTGCAGCGGCCTGGGCGGACAGGAACAGCGCCACCGCGGAGATGATCACGAGCTTGAACCTGCGCATGCGGCTCTCCCTTCTCGCTAGCGTGTCAGTACCTAACACTTTTTTGAGACTGACAAGTGGAGAGTTGGTTAGCAGGTGATCCTCGGGAATCCGAAAGAGTCGGGTGCAGACCTGGCGGTCGCCCTCGTGAACACGTGGGACACGTACGACGACCCGCCGGAGCACCTCGAGGGAATCGAGGACCTGCGCCTCTTCCTCCGGCTCGTAGGTCGCGAGCAGGCCGCGGAGGTGGCGACGGACGCCGACCTGGCTGAGGTCAAGGAGCTGCGCGACCGGTTGCGACGCGTGTTCGAGACGGATGAGATCCGCGAAGCGGCGCAGGTGCTGAACCGCGTCGCAGCGGAGACGGGTGCGCTCCCCCGGCTCGAGGGCGAGGGTGAGATCTGGGAAGTCCGGTTCGGGCCCGACGAGCGCTCGATCGTCGCGCACCTCGGCGCCACGGCGGCCGCGGCATTGATCGAGATCGTGCGGGCCCATGGTCTGACGCGCTTCGGCACCTGCTCGGCTCCTCCGTGCACGGGCGCGTTCGTCGACCGCACGAAGAACCGGCGGAAGCGCTACTGCTGCGAGCTCTGCGCCGACCGGGAGGCCCAGCGCCGTCACCGCGCGCGCTGAGGTGGCATCGTCCGGTTCGGATGATGCCCCTGCCTCCGGTCCGTGAGAGGTTTGTGCCGATGAAGCGCCTCGTGTTCTCGAGCCTGCTGTGCGCGCTTCTCCTCGCGGGCTGCGGCGGTGACAACGACAGCTCGTCGGCCGATTCCTGGGCGAACGGCGTGTGCGGAGACCTCAGCACGTGGAAGGACTCGGTGAAGTCCACAGCTGCCGCCTTCAGTGGCGGCCAGCTCTCGCAGGCCCAGGTTCAGGACGCGGCCGACGAGATCTCCAATGCGACGGAGCAGCTCGTCGGCGACCTCAAGGACGTCGGAACGCCCGACACCGAATCGGGACAGCAGGCCAAGGACGCGGTCGACCAGCTGTCGAATGAGCTGCAGACCGACCTCGCCCAGGTTCAGCGCGCCGCCGCAGGCGCCTCGGGCGCAGCGGATACCGCTCAGGCCGTCGCGACGATCCGAATGGCGGCGACGACGATGCAGGCGCAGCTGACCACGGCGTTCCAGAGCATGCAGCAAGCCGACGACGAGCTGAAGAGCGCGTTCGAGGACTCAGAGAACTGTCAGAAGCTCAAGAGCTCGTGAGAGGGAAAGGGAGCCGTCGACCTGGCGCGGCTCCCAACCCAGACCCCCGGTGCCGTTAGCCGGGGCCCCTCTGGATCCCCTCGAACACAGCTTCGCAGGTCGGAATATCGCTTTCAAGAGGGCGCAGTCTCACTGGGGGTCCTTACAGGCATACATCGCGCTCACAGGCGGCTCAGCCAACCCCAGTGCACGGCCCCCGGCGAATCGACCGCGATCGTTCCGCAGCGCCGTGACGTGATCCGCCGACGTTCGAACTGCAGACTGCTAGCGACGCGAGACGAACGTGATGTGTCCCTCGGCGTGCGTGACCGTGGGCCCGTCGGCAACGCGACGGACCGAGCATCGTCGCCCACAGCGAACGGCGAGGGTCTTCGCACCCGCCTCGGTCGCGACGATCAGGTCGCCGGGGTGAAGGTTCGCCCGAGCGAGAGCCGTGCCGGCGAGCATCAGCAGACTGTCCGACCCGGTCGTCGGCGAGCCCGGGGCTCCCATGTCCGCCAGGTACGCGGCACCGCGGCGACCGAGGTTCGCCGGCACGAAGCCGACGGACTCGACTCCGATGTCACCGCCGGCTGGTAGTCCCGACTCGGTCACAAGGCGAACGCGACCGCCGGGCCCAAAGGCGTAGATCCGGCCTGTCGCCTCGTCGGCGGCGATGAGCGTTCCTCCGAACCGGCCGAAGGCACGGGGCGCCACGGCGATCCCGCCCTCCACGTGTGGAGCCCCGGTCGCCACCACCCGGGCACGGCCGCGGCAGTCGAACGCGGTGAGCGTCGTGGCGCCCGCGGCGAACGACGTGACGAGCAGGCGGTGGCCGAAGACGCCGACGGAGTCGATCGTGATCCCGGTCGGGAAGGCCCCCGCCGGGAGATCCGCAAGCCGGCTGCTCCGGCCTCTCCGGTCGACGCGGACGACTCCGGGAGTGGCGTCCGGATCGAGCGCAAAGATCACGTCGCGCCCGAAGGCGCAGCCCGCGCCTGGAACTCGGTGGCCGCGCCCGAGTGCGAGGTACGGCTCCCCGGGGGAACCTGCGTAGCCCTGCGGACCGCGGGCATAGGGCACGGGCGACCCGGTGGGCCGCATCAGGAACAGCCCGCCGTGCGTCGCGAGCACCAGGCGGCCGTCCGTGCGCGGACCGGCGACGTCGACGACGCCCGGCACCTTGGCTACGGGCCGCCACTTCCCGAAAGTCGGCGCCGCCGACGCCGCCGACGAGGCCAACAACGCGATGCAAACCGCGCTCGCGATCCGGCCCCTCGCCATGCCGGCAGCCTAATTCGTAGGGCTCGCGAGAGCCGCCGGTAGCTCGATCAGGACTGCGGCGTTGCCGCGGGCAGGGGTCGCGCCATCCCGGTTGCCCGGAGTCGGTGTCGCCGCTCCCGCCGGCTCATGACGGCCGCATGGAGCTTGGCAGGGATGGTCAGGCTGATGGTCACGAGAGCGATGCCGACGGCTCCCAGCACGAGGCCCGGATGCGGGAAGAGCGCCACCGCCGCGTAGGTGGCCAGGATCGACCAGGCAAAGACGGGAAGAGAGTGCCGGCCGACAAAAGCCAGCCAACGGAAGGGCTGTGAACCGGCCTTCCCCCAGTCGGTCTTGCCGATGACCCAGTGGAGAACGAGTGCGAACGCCGCGAAGTTGAGCAGTCGGAGCGGCCCCAGCTCAACGGTGGAGAACCAGTCGCCGCTTCGGTCCAGCAGAGGATTCAGTGGTCCGTGCAGCGCGTATTGCTCACGGGCCACGAAGAAGAGGGTGGTAATCAGAATGGCCGATCCGATCATCCAGCTTCGAACTTCGTACGGAAGCCGGGCGAGGTTGATCCGACCCGTGCCGAACGCCAGGCCGGCAACGAACAGCAGCTGATACGCGAGCGGGTTGAAGGCGCCGAAGTCGACTCCTCCCGAATCCTCCGGAAGCCTGACGGCGAGCCCCGAGGTGATCCACACGAGCACGCTCAGACCGAGGACGTGCCACAAATAGCCCTTGTGGAACGACCAGAGCATGAGTGGCGTCAGCAGGAGGAAGAGGATGTACATCGGCAGGATCCCGAGATAGCCCGGCTCGTAGAGAAGCATGGCCCCGAAGACGACGCCCTTGCCGGGATCGCTGCCGAAGAGATCGAGATGCCAGCGGCCTACTCCCTCGAAGTGGGCCA
>DASTCG010000027.1:0-13554 GCA_035711385.1 Gaiellaceae bacterium | reverse complement strand
TGCGTGGCCGCAGAATCCTTCGATGTTGATCCCGGCGCCGCCGAGCGCCTCGCCCAGCTCGGCGAGGATGCCGGGCCGGTCTTCGAGCGTGATCGTCAGGTTCGTCGCCATCTCCGCTCCTTTCCTACCGGCTCCTATGGGACGTCGACCCGCATGATCTCAGAACGCGCGCGGGCCGCTCGGGCCGCGCGCCGGGCGCCGCGCAGCGGCTCGGGCGTCCGGTGTCCCGCGAGCGCCGCCAGGACGACCTCGACGGCCGTGGCGGCGTCCGTCCGCCAGGCTGCATGGATCGCGAGCGGGCGGGTTCCGGGGCGGGTTCGCACCCAGTAGCCGACGAGCTCGTCTCCGAGCGTGAGCGGACTTCGCGCCGCCGGCAGGTCGTCGGGCCAGCCGCCTTCCGCGAGCAGCGGGCGGTGCGTGACGCCGACCGTCGGAACCTCGAGGACGGCGCCGAGGTGGAGCGCGAGCCCCGCCCGCCTGGGATGGTCGCGCCCGGTGGCGTCGACGAGGAGGACGTCCGGCGGCTCGTCGAGCCGGCGGACCGCCGCCTCGAGCGCCAGGCCTTCGCGCAGCGCCAGGAGCCCGGCCTCGTACGGCGCGCCGGCCTCGCCGCGCACGACGGCCGGCTCGGCAGCTGCGGCCGCGGCCGCCCAGAGCAGGTCGCCAACCTGCCCGGTTCCGTGCTTTCCCCGGGGCGAGCAGACGAAGCAGCCGCCGACTGCGTCGCCTGGGCCGAGCCTCCACGGCGGCGGCTCGGCGCTGCCCAGCGCACGCTGGACGTCGACCAGCTCGTCGGCCGAGGACGGCCACGCCGCCACGAGGGCAGGATAGGCCCGTGGCGACACACACTGGCGCTGCCGATCTCCTCGCCTCTCCGGGCTTCCAGGGGATCGCGGACGCCCGGGTCCTGGCGGCGGTGCGCGCGGTTCCCCGCAGCGAGTTCGTTCCCTCGGACCTGGCCGAACGTGCCTACCTCGACATCCCGCTGCGGATCCCGCACGGACAGGTCACGACCCAGCCGTCGCTCGTGGCGCGGATGGTGGAGGCGCTCTCCCTCAGCGGGGACGAGCGCGTGCTGGAGATCGGGACGGGCTACGGCTGGCAGACGGCGCTTCTCGCCCGGCTCGCTGACGAGGTCTGGAGCGTCGAACGCTGGGACGACCTGGCGGAGACGGCACGGGAGAACCTCCGCCGCCACGGGGTCACGAACGCGAGGGTCGTCGTCGGCGACGGGACCGAGGGCCTCCCGGAGGCGGCGCCGTTCGCTGCCATCCTCGTCTCCGCGGCGTTCACCGAGGTTCCGCGTCCCCTCGGGGAGCAGCTCGTACTCGGCGGCCGGCTCGTCCAGCCGATCGGCCCGGGTGGGCTGGAGGACGTCGTGCTGTTCGAGCGACGGCCCGAGGGGCTCGTGGCCTCCCGGACGGTCACAGGCGCGCACTTCGTCCGCCTCGTCGGCCGGCACGGCTTCGCCGAAGGGCGCTAACGGGAGAGGCGTCCCAGCAGGAAACCGAAGAGCGCGTGCCTGACGGTCGCCTGGCCGAAGGCGCGCGGGTTCGTGAGGAGCGGCGGGACGCCCCTCGAGCCGCGGGCGGGGTGGTAGCGGTCGACGAGGTAGGTGAGCGGGTAGAGCGCGACGTGCTCGGCGATTGCCATCCCGAGCGCGAGGGGCTCCTTGCGGACACGGACTACGGGCCGGACCCGGTCGAACGCGAGGCCGAAGAGCGCGCCGTTCGCGACGTGAATCGCGAAGCCGATCGGTCGGGCCAGCCGGCCGCGCGTCACGGCCTTCCCGAGCACGAGGACGTCGGAGTAGTCGCACCGGAAGAGCCGCTGGTCGAGCGGCTCGAGCGCTCCCCAGGCGGTCGCTGCGAGTACCCCGGCGAGCGCCGGATGCAGACCTCGCTCGGTCACAATCGAGAGCATGCCCGAAGGCGACTCGCTTCACCGCACGGCCCGCCGTCTCCAGGTTCTCGTCGGTGAGACGGTGGCCGTCGAGAGCCCGAATCCCCGCGCGGCGGCGACGGGGGTGGCAAAGCAGTTGGACGGACGGCGGCTGGAAGGCGTCGAGGCCGTTGGCAAGAACCTGCTGCTCCGGTTCGAAGGCGGGCTCGTCCTCCGGAGCCACCTGCGGATGTCGGGCAGGTGGACGGTGCGTCCGCCCGGCTCGGTCGCGCGCGGCCGTCCCTGGCTCGTGCTCCGCGGGCGGGCGGGGGAGGCGGTGCTGTGGGGCGGGCCGGTGCTCGAGCTACACGGCCGCGCCGTCCGAAGGCTCGGCCCGGACATCCTCGCGCGACCCCCCGATCTCGATGCCATGGTCGCAGGGCTCCGGCGGAGCGAGGGGCGGCGGGCGCTCGGGGATGCGCTGCTCGACCAGCGGCTCGTCGCCGGCATCGGGAACGTCTGGAAGGCCGAGTCGCTCTGGCACGCCAGGGTCTCGCCCTGGCGGGCGCTCGGCGAGATGACCGACGAGGAGCTCCGCACCGTGCTCTCCGAGGCCGCCCGACTGATGCGCCGCTCGGTCGACTCGGGCCGCGAGGAACGGAGGGTCTACCGGAGAGCAGGACGGCCGTGTCCGCGGTGCGGCACGCGGATCGACTCCCGCGGGCAGGGCGACGCCAACCGGACGGCGTACTGGTGTCCCGGGTGCCAGCGCTGACCTGACGGCCGCGGAGGAGAGCAGCGTCCGGGCGCGTAAGCGGACTGGTGATCCGGTCACCGACGCTGCACCAGGCGCTGCGAGCGTTTTGCCTCGGCGCGTTCGCGGCCGTCTCCCGCGAGCTGGACGACGGCGGCGACGTTCCGTTTGCGTTCGAGGAGCATCACTCGGCGGGTCAGCCGACCCTGTACGAGTACCGCCCGCTCGTGAAGCCCTTCCTCGACGCGCGCGCCGGGCGCCTCGCCGCGCTTGCCGACGCGCAGCCGGCGCTCGCCGAGCTCGAGCGCGAGCCGGCCGCGGCGATCTTCGCGCAGGCGCACTCGAGCGGCCGGCCGAGCTCGCGTGAGGCGCTGACCCGAACCGTGCTGCTCCCGCTCGTCGCGGAGACCGCCGAGGCGTGCGGCGGCTTCGACTGGGACGACGACGCCTTCGAGGGCGCCTACGCGGCGTTCGAGGCCTCGCTGTTCGGGTCGAGACGGTCGTACGGGGCGACAGCGCCGCTCGTCGGGCTGTCGTGTGCAGGGGTCGTGGACCTCGGCGGCGGCGTCAGAGTCCGGCACGTCGCCTCGGGCGAGCTTGCTGCGCACTGGCCCCAGGCCGGTGGGCTGCTGCCGGAGGGGTTCGAGCGGGAGCCGGACCGGCTGTGCGTTCTCGAGCTGCAGTCCGAGCTGGGCGAGGGGTCGGACGCGGTGCCGGACGCCCCGGGCGAGGTCGCGGACGCGGTCGCCGCGCTCCGCCTCGCCACCGCCGGAGCGATCGCTGCAGGGCCGGTCCTCTTCGAGCGCCTCGACTGGCGCCCCTACGGCATCCGGCCGGTGCTTCCGATCGCGTCGACGCAGCCTCCCGGCGAGCCGGTCCGGCTCGACCCGGTTCGCGCGGAGCGGGCGCAGCACCTTCGCGAGCGACTCGCCCTTGCCGACGAGGACCGCGATCTCGGCGAGGCGCTCGACCGCTGGGAGCTCTCGCTCTTCCAGACCGACCCATTCGCCTCGGAGCAGCTTCGCGGGTCGCTGACGTCGCTGCTCGGCGGGGGCGAGGGCCTGTTCGCGGGCTCACTGCGGGCCGCCGCCCTGCTCGGCGAGACGCCGCGCGAGCGGACGTCGATCCTCGACCGGCTCCGGCTGCTCGCGGCGGGTGACGCGGCGTCGGCGGCGGGCGATCTCGTTCGGCTCGCCCTCGTAGCCGTCCTGGAGCACGGCGAGCGGCCTGCCCTCGTCGCCATGCTCGACGAGGCCCTGCTGGGCGCGCGTCCGAAACCGACGGTCGTCCACGAGCCGGTGGTTGCAGCCGGCGCTCTTTAGGCACAGAGTCGTCACGGACATGCTCGTTTCGCGCCGGTACGGTCGGTGCATGGAGGAAGCACGCGCAGTCCTACGCCGACTCGACCGGATCGAGACACTCGAGCGCGACGACGCTTCTGCCGGCGAGCTGCTCCTCGAGCTGCGTGGCCTCCTGCGAGACGCCGAGACCTGGCTGCGCGTCGAGCCCGAGCCGCAGGGAGCCATCGAGGCGCTCGCCGAGTGCAGGCGGGCCCTCAGCGCCGACGACCGGAAGGCGATGCCCCTGGTGCGCTAGCGCGAAAAACCGATGTCCCGAGGGTGGTGCAGTCCGGCTTTTCCGGCACACTGAGACCGTGAAGGACAGTCCGGTCCCGGGACGAAGGACAGGCTGCCCATGCGTCTAGCCGGCCTCTTCTCCCGCCCGCCGAGGGGCGAGCCAGACGATGATGCCCGTGAGGCCGTCGACGTCCCGGCGGCGCCCGATGTTCCGCCCGAGCCGGAGGCGCTCCGTGAGGCGATCGTCATTGCCTTCGCGAACCAGAAGGGCGGCGTGGCGAAAACGACGTCGACGCTGAATCTCGCCGTTGCGCTGTCCGAGGCGGGCTACAAGGTCCTGATCGTCGACATGGACCCGCAGGGGAACCTGACGATGAGCCAGGGGTTCAACCCGGACCAGATCGAGCGGTCGATGTTCGACGTGCTCGTGCACCGGCTCCCGATCGACCAGGTCATCCAGGACGCCGAGGTGGACCTCGCCGTCTCGTCGATCGACCTTGCCGGCGCGGAGCTCGCGCTCTCGAGCATGATCGGGCGGGAGCGAGCGCTCGAGAAGGCGCTCACCCCGATCAAGGCCCGGTACGACTTCATCCTCGTCGACACCCCGCCGTCGCTCGGGCTGCTGACGATCAATGCGCTCGTGGCGGCGAACGGCGTCATCGTCCCTGTTCAGTGCGAGTACCTGTCCCTGCGCGGGCTCGTGCAGCTCGAGAACACACTGTCGATGATCCGGGAGAACCTGAATCCGGAGGTCGAGGTCCAGGGAATCCTGCCCACGATGTACGACGGGAGAACGCTGCACGCCCGCGAGGCGATCGAGATCCTCCAGGAGAACTTCGGCGACCTCGTGTTCAAGACGCGAATCAAGAAGACCGTCCGCTACGCGGAGGCGCCGGTGAAGGGAAGCTCGGTGCTGAAGTACGACCCGACCGGCAACGCAGCCGAGGCGTACCGTGAGCTCGCGAAGGAGGTGCTCAATGGCGCGCAAGCGCGCAAGCATGCGTGAGGGACCGCTCGCGGAGCTCTTCCGCGCGACCGAAGCGGCGCAACGCCAGGCAGAGAAGGAGGGCAGGGTTATCCCCGGCGAGCCGCTTGAGGAGACGGTCGAGCATCCGCCGCCGAAGCTCGAGGTCGCTCCGGAGCCCGACCCGCAGCAGGAACCCGAGGCGCAGGCGACACCGGTCGCACCGGACCGTCCGAGGTCCCCCGAGCCGGCCCACCCGCGCGAGCCATCCCCGGACCGCGGCATCGCGAGGCTGCTCGAGCCGCTTCCGGAGCCGCCGCCGCGTCTCCATCGCGCGCCTCGCGCGGACTCCGCGTACCTGGCGGACATCAAGGTCGTCGGGGTCGGCGGCGCCGGGCTCAATGCGCTCAACCGGATGATCGACGCCGGCATCGCCGCCGTCGAGTTCGTCGCCGTGAACACCGACCTCCAGCAGCTCGCGCTCAGCGACGCAGAGGTGAAGATCCACATCGGCCGCGAGCTGACGGGTGGCCTGGGCTCCGGCGCCGAGCCGGACATCGGCCGGCGCGCCGCCGAGGAGGCCTACGACCAGATCAAACGGGCGTTGCGAGGAGCCGACATGATCTTCGTCACCGCCGGAGAGGGCGGCGGCACCGGCTCGGGGGCCGCGCCGGTCGTGGCGAGGATCGCCAGGGAGGTCGGAGCGCTGACCGTTGGGATCGTGACGATGCCGTTCCGGTTCGAGGGGACGAAGCGCCGCTCGCAGGCTGAGCAGGGCGTGTACTCGCTCAGAGAGGCGTGTGACACGGTCATCGTCATCCCGAACGAGCGGCTGCTCGAGGTCCTCGACAAGAGCACATCGATGCTCGACGCGTTCAAGATCGCAGACGACGTGCTGCGGCAGGGCGTTCAGGGCATCTGCGACCTGATCACGGAGCCGGGCCTCATCAACGTCGACTTCGCCGACGTCCGCACGATCATGCAGGGCGCCGGGACCGCGCTGATGGGGATCGGGTTCGCGACGGGCGAGAACCGGGCGATCGAAGCGGCGGAGCGGGCGCTCCGGTCACCGCTCGTCGACACCGAGCTCGTCAGCGCTCGCGGGATCCTGCTCTCGATCGCCGGGGGCAACGACCTCTCGCTGTACGAGGTCAACGAAGCCGCGGAAGTGATCAGAGGGGCCTCGACCGACGACACGAACATCATCTTCGGCGCCACGGTCGACGAACGGCTCGAGGGCCAGGTCTGGGTGACGGTCATCGTCACCGGCGTCGGCCAGCGCGGGGGATCGCGGCCGCTCAGTCCGCGCGTGCCGGACAGCCGGGACGACCCGCTCGAGCCGCCGTCGTTCCTGCAGAGCTGACCCCGGCGCCGTGAACGGCGCGATCGCAGCCGGGCATCCGCTCACGGCAGCAGCCGGAGCGGACGTCCTCGCCCGGGGCGGAAACGCGGTCGACGCCTGCCTCGCCGCCGCCTTCGTCTCATGGGTCGCGGAGAGCCCGCTCACCGGCCCGGGCGGTGGCGGCTTCCTCCTCGTCCATCGCGCCCGAGATCGCCGGTCTCGCCTCCTCGACTTCTTCGTCTCGATTCCGGGGGCGGGGCTCTCGCCGGGCGCAATCGGCGAGATGGAGACCATCGACGTCGACTTCGACAGCTCGAGCACGCAGGCATTCGGGATCGGCCCGGCGTCGGTTGCCGTGCCCGGGACGGTCGCCGGGCTCGAGAGCGCGCATCGGGCGTACGGGCGCATTCCCTGGGCAACCCTCTTCGCTCCCGCCGTCGCCCTCGCGCGTGAGGGGGTCGTGCTGACCCCGGCGCAGGCGTACCTGCACGCGATCCTGGACATCATCCTTCGGCACACCGAGCCCGGCCGGGTGATCTACGGACCGTCCGGCGAGCGCCTGGCGGCCGGCGACCGCCTCGTGATGAACGACCTGGCCTCCACGCTCGAGGCTCTGGCCGAAGGCGGTGCGGGTGCGTTCTACGACGGCCCGCTCGCGGAAACGATCGTCGAGACGGTCCGCGCGGGTGGCGGCGCCCTCACCCTCGAGGACCTGAGCGGGTATCGCGTGATCTGGCGGCGACCGGTCTCAGCCGAGTTCCTCGGTCGGCGATTCGAATCCAACCCGCCGCCGTCGACAGGCGGTGTCCTAATCGCCTACGGGCTCCTCTTGCTCGATCAGGCGGGTCTGGGCGGCCGCGCGGGGAGTGCCGGCGCCATCAGCCGTCTCGTCGGCGTCATGGGGGAACAGGCCCGCGCGGGAGGCCCGGGCTTCGCGCGCCAGCTTCATGGAGGCGGGCTCGCCGGGCAGCTCCACGACGAGCAACGCGTCGCCGCTGCGGCCGCCCGGCTCGCGAGAGATCGCCCGCCGGTCATGTGGGATCCGGTCGAGCCGTCGCGGACGACCCACATCTCGGTTGTGGATGCCGAGGGCAATGCAGCGTCGCTGACGGCGTCGACCGGATCGGGGTCGGGTGTGGTGGTCCCCGGGACGGGCGTGCACCTGAACAACATGCTCGGCGAGCACCACCTCAATCTGGCGCGGCGCAAACGGCGGCCGGGTGGGAGGCTCTCGAGCATGATGGCTCCGTCCATCGTGCACGAGGGCGGCCATCCGCGGCTCGTGGTCGGTAGCGCCGGCTCCGCCCGACTGCGAGGCGCGATCCTGCAGATCGTCGTCAACGCAATCGGACACGGCCTGCCGGTCGAGGAGGCGATCGAGGCGCCGCGCGTGCACCTCGACGGGGGTCACGTCCACTGCGAGGGCGGCTCCGACAGCGCCCAGCTGGACGAGCTCGAGCGCCGCGGGTACGACATCGTCCGCTGGCGACGGCGGAATCTCTACTTCGGAGGCGCGGCCGCCGTGGAGAGGCGACCCGACGGCACGCTCGCTGCGGCGGGCGATCCGAGGCGCGGCGGCCACGGCATCGTCGTCGGTGGCTGACCGCCTCGTCGTGCGCAGGGCCAATCCCGGCGACGCCCGGGCGCTCGTCGAGCTCGCCGAGGCCGTCGCGTCCGAGCCCGAGGGATGGCTCATCTCCGACGGTGCCTGGCGCACGGCCGGCGAGGAGCGCCGCTTCCTCCGCGCGCTGCGCCGGTACAGCGACGCCGCCGTCTACGTGGCGGAGCTCGTCCAGGACACGGGAGGATCCATCCTGTCCGCGTCAACTCAACGTCGGCTCGTCGGGCGCCTGTCGCTCGGCCGCGACCCGCATCCCGCGAGCCGGCACGTCGCCGACCTCGGCCTGATGGTCGCCTCCGGCCACCGCCGCCGCGGGATCGGGCGGGCGCTGCTCGCCGAGGCCGTCGACTGGGCGCGGCGGTCGGGCGTCCGGAAGCTCGAGCTCCACGTCTTCCCGCACAACGAGGCCGCCATCGCGCTTTACGAGAGCGCGGGCTTTCAACGCGAGGGGCTCCGCCGCGCGCACTACCGCCGAGGAGACGAGTACGTCGACGCGATCCTCATGGCCCTCCATGTCGAGGAGGACGCGCCCAGTTAGATTCCTCCCGTGGCCACGCTCGCCCAGATCGCGGACGCCTTCTTCAAGCCTGCCGTCCGGGATCTCGTGCCGTACGAGCCCGGGAAACCGGTCGAGGAGGTCCAGCGTGAGCTCGGCCTCGAGCGCGTCGTCAAGCTTGCGTCGAACGAAGGACCGTTCGGCCCGTTCCCCGAGGCGCTCGAGGCGCTCGCCGCGACGGCGGGCGAGCTGAACCGGTACCCGGACGGGGGCGGCTATCGCCTGCGGGCGGCACTCGCGGAGCGCCACGACGTCCGACTGGAGGAGATCGCGCTCGGTGCCGGCGCCGACGGAGTCGTCGATGCCCTGTCGCAGATCTCGCTCGGCCCGGGCGACGAGATCGTCTGCGGGTGGCCGAGCTTCCCGAGCTACATCATCGGTGCGACGAAGCTCGGTGCCGTCGCGCGCACCGTTCCGCTCGCCGAGGGGCGCTACGACCTCGACGCGATGCTCGACGCCGTCACCGAGCGGACGAAGCTCGTCTACCTCTGCAACCCGAACAACCCGACCGGGACGATGAACACCCGTGCCGAGGTCGACGGGTACTTCGACCGCGTTCCCGACCACGTCGTGACGGTCCTCGACCAGGCGTACTTCGAGTACGTCGACGACACCGACTACGCGGACGGCATCGAGGAGTACGCGAAGCAGGGGCGGAGGGTGATCGTCCTCCGCACGTTCTCGAAGATCTTCGGCCTCGCAGGGCTTCGCGTCGGCTACGGGGTAGGACCGGCCGAGCTCGTGACCGCGATCGGCAAGGTCCGGCGGGCGTTCGACATCACGACCCCCGGGCAGGTCGCCGCCGTGGCGAGCCTGAAGGCGCCTGGGGCCGCCGGGGAGGTCGAGCGCAGGCGGCGGGTGAACGCCGAGGGCCGCCCAGCCGTGGAGCGGGCGCTCCGCGACTGCGGCTTCGAGCCGGTGGCGCCGTCCGTCGCGAACTTCGTCTTCGCCGAAGTGGGAGCCGACTCCCGGCCGCTCTTCGAGCTGCTGTTGGGCGAGGGAGTGATCGTGCGTCCGACTACGGGGTTCGGGGCGCCGGGGGCGATCCGGGTCACCGTCGGGACCGCTGAGGAGAACGCCCTCTTCGCCGAGGCTCTCGGCCGGGTGACCGCGGCGGCCCGGTCCTAACTCGAAAGAGTGAATTTGCAGGGCTTTTCGAACGAGGCCGGTACTGTTTTTCGCCGAGGAAGCGTGTGCTAGACGGGCAGATCAGGCTGTTGCGGGACGTCCAGAGCTTTCGCCTGCTCGCGCTCGCCACTGTCGCCTCCGCATTCGGAACCTGGCTCGCCTTCGTCGCCCTGACCCTCGACGTCTACGACCGCACCCAGTCCGCGGTGTGGGTGAGCGCCCTCCTGATCGCCGACTTCCTGCCCGCGATCTTCATCGGCATCGCCGCCGGGTCGCTCGTCGACCGGCTCCCGCGGCGACGGCTGATGATCGCGTCTGACCTCGTCCGCGTCGCGATCTTCGCGGTGCTGCCGTTCGCGAACGGTCCGGGAGCCGTCGTCGTGCTCGCGGCCGCGGCAGGCTTCGCGACCGGGTTCTTCAGGCCCGCCCTGTACGCGGGGCTGCCGAACCTCCTGCCGGACGAGGACCTGCCGCAGGCCAACTCGCTCCTCTCGACGATCGAGAACGTCGCTTGGGCGCTCGGGCCGATCCTCGGGGGACTGCTCGTCGCGGCGACTGGCCCGGACGCGGCGTACTGGATCAACGCCGTCACCTTCCTCGTCTCGGCGGCGCTGCTCGCCGGGATCCCCGACCGCCTCCTCCAGAAGGCGCAGGCGGCCGGCCGCGGCTACTGGCGCGACCTCGCGGATGGGTTCAACCTCGTGAAGAGCTCCCGGCCCCTGCTCACGGTCCTCGCCGCATGGAACGTCGTCATGCTCGCGACCGCAGCGGCCAACGTCGCCGAGGTCGTCCTCGCCAAGGACTCCTTCAACGCGGGCGACTTCGGCTACGGGCTGCTCGTTGGCGTGACGGGCGTCGGGCTCGCACTCGGCAGCCTGTTCGCGGGCTCGCAGCTCGAGCACCGGGCACTCGCCACCGTCTACGCGACCTCGATCGGTCTCGTGGCGGTCGGCATGGTCGGCGCGGCGGCGGCGCCGGACATCTGGATCGCGGCCGTCTCCGTCGCGGTCGCGGGCGCCGGGAACGGCGCGGCGGTCGTATGCAACGCGCTGCTCGTCCAGCGAGGCGCGCCCGACGAGCTGCGCGGGCGGGCCTTCACGCTTCTCATGAGCTCGAACTACCTCGTCTTGGGCATCGGCATGGTCGCCGCAGGCCCGCTCACGAACGAGCTCGGTGCCCGTACGGTCTGGGCGATCGGTGGAGCGCTCGCCGCGGGCGCGGCGCTCGTCGGCCTCGCACTGGCGCGCGGCGTCTCGCCCCGGCGGCAGGGCGAGCCCCTCGAGGAGCACCCCGAGACCGAGCGGGTCGAAACCGCCTCGCTCTAGGCTTCCTCCGTGGCCGGGAGGAAGGAGTGGACGCCCGAGACGCTCCTCGAAGGCGTCCGGGCCGGCGACCGACGGGCGCTCGCCCGCGCGATCTCGCTCGTCGAGGACTCCGACCCGCTCGCGTACCAGCTCGTCCGCGAGCTCTATCCGGAGACGGGCCACACGTACGCACTCGGCGTCACCGGGCCGCCGGGCGTCGGGAAGTCGAGCCTGATCAGCGCGCTCGTGCGCCACGTTCGCGCCGAGGGGAAGAGCGTCGGCGTCGTCTCGGTCGATCCGTCGAGCCCGTTCTCGAAGGGCGCGCTGCTCGGCGACCGCATCAGGCTCTCCGATCACTTCCTCGATCCGGGCGTCTTCATCCGCTCGATGGGAACCCGCGGGCACCTCGGCGGGCTCGCGGAGACGACGCTTCAGGCGCTCCTCGTGCTCGACGCGGCCGGCCGGGACATCGTCTTCCTCGAGACGGTCGGCACCGGGCAGAGCGAGATCGAGGTGATCGGAGTCGCCGACACCGTCACGCTCGTCCTGATGCCGGGCTCGGGCGACTCGGTGCAGGCGCTGAAGGCGGGGATCATGGAGATCCCCGACGTGATCGCCGTCAACAAAAAGGATCACCCGGCGGCAAAGACGATGCTGAACGAGGTGCGCTCGATCCTCGCCCTCGACACCGAAAGCGAGTGGAAGCCGCCGATCGTGCTCACGGAAGCGGTGACCGGCGAGGGCATCCCGGAGCTGTGGGAGCGCATCGAGGCGCACCGGGACTACCTGGAGGCGAACGGCCTCCTCGACGAGCGGCGCCGCAAGAACCTCGCCGGCGAGGTGTTCACGGTCGCGTCTGCCCGCGCGAAGGTGCACCTCGAGCGCGCGGTCGCGGACGATCCGGAGCTGCGCCGGCTCCTGGACGAGGTGCAGCGGCGCGAGCTCGATCCGCTGAGCGCGGTCCGAGAAATAATGGAGAAGGTCTTTCACCTTCCGGCGCTGCCAGACTTCAGTCTGGCACCGCCAACTCGAAATGAAGCTGACGGAGACAGCCCCCACAGTCGCTGACATCCGGGAGGCGCGGGCCCGGATCGTGGGCATCGCCCGCGAGACGCCGGTCTACAGCTCCGAGACGTTCTCGCGCATCTCAGGCCGCGACGTCTGGCTCAAGGCCGAGAACCTCCAGCGCACCGGCGCGTTCAAGGTCCGGGGCGCCGTGAACCGGCTGGCCCTGCTGCCGGAGCCCGAGCGGGAGGCGGGCGTCGTCGCCGCGAGCGCCGGCAACCACGGCCAGGCCGTCGCCTGGGCCGCGCGCCAGGCGGGGATCAAGGCGCGGATCTACGTCCCGCAGGACGCGCCGATGGCGAAGGTCGAGGCGTGTCGGACGTACGGCGCCGAGCTGATCATGGTCGGGGAGCGCTTCGAGGACGCCCTTGCTGCAGCCAACGCCGACGTCGAGGAGCGGGGCGCCACGTTCATCCACCCGTTCGAGGACCCGCTCGTGATCGCCGGGCAGGGGACGATCGGCCTCGAGCTGGCCGAGCAGGTCGCGCACGCCGAGACGGTCGTGATCCCCGTCGGCGGCGGAGGCCTTGCCTCCGGGATCGCGATCGCCCTGCGGGAGCTCAAGCCCGGAGTCAGGATCGTCGGCGTCCAGGCCGGGCTCTCGGGCTTCACGATCGCGGACGGCGTCCTCGTGAAGAAGCCGGGGGATCTGACGATGTCGATCCTCGACGAGCTGCTCGACGACATGGTCGACGTGGACGACGAGGCGATCAGCGAGGCGATCGTGCTCGTGCTCGAGCGGACGAAGCTCCTCGTCGAGGGCGCGGGGGCCGTCGGCGTCGCCGCGCTCGTGCGCGGCAAGGTCGGAGGCTCGGGCCCGGTGGCGATCGTGCTCTCCGGCGGCAACATCGACCCGACCATGCTGATCACGGTCATGCAGCATGGGTTGACGCTCGGCGGCCGCTACCTCGTCGTCCGCACCAGGGTTCCCGATCGTCCCGGGGAGCTCGTCAAGCTGCTGACCTTGATCGCGCGCGAGCGGGTCAACGTCCTCGCGATCGAGCACCACCGCGAGGGCCTGGACATCCGCGTGGCGGACACGGAGGTCGGGCTGACGCTGATCACGCGCGACGAGGAGCACTGCGCCGTCCTCCTCGACGCGATGGCCTCCTGGGGCTACCACGTCGAGCGACTGAGATAGTCGAAGGAAGATTTCCGGACAGTCGCTCGTCCAGTGGGCGGCCGGCAGATCGGAGATGCGGCAGCCGATCGCCGGCCTGCTCGTTCTTGCCCTCCTAGACTCGGGCCATGAGCGGCGAAGGACGCAGAGAGCGGAAGGTCGTCAGCGTGCTCTTCGCCGACCTCGTCGGCTTCACGGCCCGGGCCGAGTCGCTGGACCCCGAGGACGTCGAGGCGATCCTC